>JAQWCZ010000032.1 GCA_028705705.1 Paludibacter sp. | reverse complement strand
GTGATCCCTATCGGGACGGCGGGATGGATGTCATCATGGAGAACACCCCGGCGGACTTCTGGTCGATCCTCCCAAGCGACGCCTCCCCGATCGGGATCGGGATGGACCAATTTTTCTGTGATATCTGTTTAATATATTGTATAATAAAAGAATAACTTTCTGTTGTTTTTCTTCCAAATGGATGATAAAACGACAAATGTAACGTAGATTCAATATTTTGTAACGTATAAGAAAGTGGATGTAACACCACCAAAAACATTCGAAATTAGTTTTATGCATATTAACATTTAAACATTGTAGCTTTGTTTCGAATTAATCCGAATTTATAATAATTGAAATAATCATGATGAACACACAAAAATGTAAAAAAAAGCATTACTGGCTTTTATTGTTACTTTTATTACCGCTACATGTTATTGCACAAACGATACAGGTAGTTGGGATTGTAAGAGACGAAACAGGATCTGAATTACCGGGTGTTAATATTATGGAAGCCGGAACCAGCAATGGTACCATTACTTCCTTTGATGGCAGATACCAGATTAATGTTTCTCCACAATCAAAACTCACATTCTCCTATGTTGGTTATCAAAATCAAACAATGGATGTTAAAGGTCAACGTAATATCAATGTTATTTTAAGAGAAGATAATGCTTTGTTAAGTGAAGTTGTAGTAGTTGGTTACGGTCAAATGAAGAGAAGTGACCTGACTGGCGCTGTTACTTCAGTATCTGCAGAGGCAATTTCCCGTTCGGTTCCTACTTCAATTGATCAGGTGTTACAGGGACGGGCTGCCGGGGTGCAGGTTACACAAAACTCGGGCATTCCCGGGGGTAGTACTTCCATTCGCATCAGGGGTATCAACTCGCTTAATTCATCTAATGAACCAATCTTTGTAATCGATGGGGTTGTAATTGACGGAAATACCGGTTCCAGTTCAGCTAACGCATTGTCTTCCATCAATCCGGCTGATGTGGTTTCTATGGATATTCTGAAAGACGCATCTGCTACTGCCATTTATGGATCAAGAGCTGCAAACGGCGTAATTATCATCACAACAAATAAGGGTAAAGAGGGAACTTCACACATTAATTATGACGGTTATGTAGGTATGCAAATGATGCCTAAAAAACTGGAACTGTTAAATCTACAGGAATATGCCTATCATAAAAATGAACGTACACAAATTATGGGATATCCAATGGATGATTCGTTTGTTCGTCCAGATTTGCTTGGTAAAGGTACTGATTGGCAAGATGAACTATTCAGAATGGCCATGACAACAAACCACAATTTTTCAATTTCCGGAGGTAAGGATAAAACTACTTATTCCATGGGAGCAGGCTATTTAACTCAGGAAGGTATTGCGTTGGGATCTGGATTTGAACGACTGGCTTTGAAAGGCAGTTTTGATACCGAGGTGAAAAAATGGTTGAAATCGGGTGTGAATTTTAACATCGTAAATTCTAAACAAAATGTTACCGTATCTGATAACGATTTAATTATAACCGCTTTGCAGCAAACACCAAACGTTGCTGCCAGAAATATTGACGGAACATATGGTGGACCGGAAACGGATGAGTTTGTGCAGTCGAATCCGGTTGGACTTGCCTTGCTGAATGAAAATCGCAATGAGAAGGTGTCGGCGAGGAGTAATGTTTATCTGGATTTTATTTTCAATAAAAAACTGAATTTTAGAACGGACTTTTCAAGTGACCTTGGGATTAATAATGATTATCGTTTTACTCCATCCTATACTTTTGGTGCAATTGTTAATACAAACAGACAATCTACCAGAGCTAAATCATATAGTAAGTATTGGGCATTGAGAAACGTGTTAACCTATAACAATACAATTGCCACCCTACACAATGTAAATGCTATGTTAGGTTATGAAATGCAAAAAAGTAATTGGGAATATCTTTCCGGTTATCGTGATGGTTTTATCACAAACAATGCACACGATTTAAATGCCGGAAGTATGGATAGAGCCAGTAACTCGGGAAGCAGTGGTGGAAATGCGCTTATGTCCGGTTTCAGTCGCTTGTTCTATTCTTATGATGAACGTTATTTGATCACTGCCACCATGCGATACGATGGTTCATCAAAATTTGCCCACGGAAACCGTTGGTGTTGGTTCCCCTCGACTGCTTTTGCATGGCGTGTTTCAAGTGAAGATTTTATGGCCAGTGTGGATCAGATAAGTAATTTGAAACTTCGTCTGGGCTGGGGTAAGGTTGGTAACCAAAACATCCCTGACTACGGATATACATCGACAATGGCAACTGTAGCAACACCATGGGGTACAGGTTTGTTGAGTGGTAATACGGCAAATCCGGATTTGAAATGGGAATCGACGAATTCATCTAACATTGGATTTGATGTAAGTTTTCTGGATAGTAGAATTAACGTTGTTTTCGATGCATATTACAAGCGAACTGATAACTTGTTATTACAATTGCCATTGCCTGCTTATGTAGGTACAGAAGGACAAGGTTCAACCACACCTCCTTGGGTGAATATTGGATCACTTGAAAACAAAGGAATTGAACTCACTGTAAATACAGTAAATATTGAAAAGAAAAATTTTTCATGGAAGTCAAATTTTGTTTTCTCTCTTAACAGAAATAAAGTGCTTTCGCTTGATACAGAGTCATCTGTGCTTGATATGACCCTCAGTAGAGGTTCTGAAACTTCTATTATTACCCGGACAGCAGTGGGTCAGCCTATTGGTCAGTTTTACGGATATAAGATTATCGGTCGGTTTGAACAGGCTACTGATTTCTACTACAAAGATGATAATGGAGTGATTAAAGAAACACCTCGTCCTGAAGGACAGCCAATTAGCCAGAATGGTGTATGGATCGGGGATTATATTTTTGAAGATGTAAAAAAAGATGGTGTGATTAACGATGCAGATCGTACCTATATTGGAAATCCAGAACCAAAATTCACCTATGGAATAGGTAATACTATAAATTACAAAAACTGGGATTTCTCATTTAGTTTGACAGGTTCATACGGAAATGACGTGTTTAATTGGATTCGTCGCTGGACAGATGATCCACGCCAGTCACACAACCTGAACAAACGTGCTACAGAATTTGCCCACTTATCATTTATCGATCCAGATCTTCCTTCGGGAAGCGAGAGGGGGCAGTTGAACAATGTACGCAATATCCAGATTACCCCCGACGCTAATCCCTATATGCCCCATTTAAGTTCAGCTGATGCAAATAACAACTATCGTGTTTCTGACCGCTTTGTGGAAGACGGATCTTACCTTCGAATTCAAAATGTGTCGATAGGTTATGTATTCCCGAAAACATGGCTGAAACAAATTGAAATAGAGAATATACGTGTTTATGCAAACCTCCAGAACATACTTACATTGTCAAAATACAAAGGATATGATCCGGAAATCGGCTCTATGCAACAAAATGCGCTTTTGACAGGTATTGATAACGGACGTTATCCTTCTCCACAGGTTTATACAATCGGTTTAAATATTACTTTTTAAAATATAGGATTATGAAAATCAGAAATAAAATCATTTATACATTATTGCTGGGGATTTCACTAGCATTTTTTGCCTGTGAAGATTTCCTCGATTTTGCACCAAACGACAGGGAAACGCTCGATAATTTTTTTCAGTCATCAGAAGATTTAAAAACAGCAACAGCACCCTTGTACAATAAAGTTTGGTTCGATTTTAACGACAAATTCTTTTACGCACTGGGTGACGGACGTGCCAATAACTTGTTTGCACCCTATTCAGATTATATTTTTCCGTTTACCACACTCACGGAAACATCACTTACCGGTCCACTGGTATCTGCCTGGAAATCTTTTTATAATGTAATTGGTCAATCTAATAATACCATCAACAACATTGTTTTGAGGGCAAAAAATGTAACAGAAGGACAAAAAAATGAAGCCATAGCAGAAGCCAGATTTATGCGTGGTACTGCTTATTGGTATCTTGCTTCGCTTTGGGGTGATGCCATTATTATCACCGATAATGCTAAATTGGTTACCAATCCGATTGTACCTAAGAATCCACGTTTGGATGTTATGGAATTTGCTATCCGTGATTTGGAATTTGCAGCCAAATACTTACCGGAGAAAATAGGTGAACCGGGACGATTAACACGTTTTTCTGCATTTGGAATGCTTTCACGTGCTTATTTGTCGATGGCCGGATTAAAAGGTAGTGGTGAAAATAGTGGAGTAAGGGATGTTCAATATCTTAATTTAGCCAGAGATGCTGCAAAACTAGTTTGTGAAACGAGTGAATATAAGCTGATGGACAATTATGAAGATTTATTTAAAGTAGCCAATAACAACAATTCTGAATCTTTGTTTGCTCTTCAGTGGATGCCGCTGCCTACGGACGGTAATTGGGGTGTGAATAATACTCAACAGGCTTATTTTGCTTATTCTTCTGCTATAACCGGAGATGATGCCGCCTGGGGAGGTTGGACGATGGCTTCTTATGAAGTACTGAAATTTTATGATGTCAGAGATCAAATCAGAAGAAAAGCTACATTCATGGGCAATGGAGATTTTTATCCTGAAATTAACAGTGCTAATGGAGGTTTTATTGTAGAAGATCAAAATAAAGCATTCGTGAAGAAAGGGGTAGTGGGGTCACAAAAGGATACCGGAGGAAAATCATCCCGCATGAATTCAGCCCTGAATAGTTATATGCTTCGTTTGGCTGAGGTTTATTTAATTTATGCTGAAGCTGTACTTGGAAACAATGCTTCCACTACAGATCCTATTGCCTTGTTTTATTTTAACAAAGTACGTACAAGAGTTCAAATGCCTGAAAAAACGTCAATTACATATCAGGATATTTTCTATGAAAGACGCATAGAATTGGCAATGGAAGGTCAGTTCTGGTATGATTTGGTACGTAGAAGTTATTATCAGCAACAGGAAGTGCTAAATTTCATGGAGAACCAGGAACGTGCACAACAATATGAGTTTGATGCCAAAACATTTACAATTACTGCAACATCATTAGATGCTACACCGGTAGATAAACCCGAACCAAAAAGATTGTTAATGCCATACCCAGAATCGGAGGTTGTTCAAAATCCCTTGCTGAAAGAACCACCAGTTCCTTATGTGTTTACTGAAGAAAAAATTACTGACCTTTTTAATTAATATATTTATGAAGATCTTGAGAAAACATACAATTATTGCATTGTCATTACTTTACGTAATTTTCTTTCAGGCATGCAAAGAAACAAACGATGTTTATATTGACAATGACAACCCCATTACTATCACCAGTGTACATCTTCAGGATGCTGAAGACACTGTGCTGGATAGAATTGTAACTTTTGCACGATTAGGTCAGTTGATACGACTTGAAGGAAATGGTTTTTTAGGTGTAAGAGAAGTAATCATTAATGGAGAGCAAGCTTATCTGAATCCTACTTTATTAACCGACAACTCGCTCATTGTTCGTGTCCCCAGAGAAGCACAAACTGTAGAAGCATTGGAAGAAGTCAGAAATAAAATTGTATTTAAGAAAAAGAATATATCGCTAACTTATGATTTTGAGATACGCGATGCAGCTCCATCAATCAGCAGGGTTTCGCATACCATGCCCAAGGCTGGCGAAGAAATCACAATTTATGGAAGAGGTCTGGTTGAAGTTACCAGTATTACTTTCCCGGGAGATGTTGTTGTAACAGAAGGAATTGTATCAGATGAAGATGGAGAATGGTGTAAGGTAATTGTACCAAACGGTATTTCTGATGATGGAGGTTCATTATTGGTAATTGGTGTAAATGGAGGTGCTTATTCTCCGGCATATTTCAATTTTAAGAAAGGAATTGTCCACAATTTTGATGATGTAAACAATGCCAGTTGGAGTCAGGGGGAATCATCAGATAATTTAACAGCTATTATTCCAACAATAGGTACAGGTCCTAAATCACAGGGAATATACCGTTCTTTGAATAAAGATGCGAAAGAAATGCCTGCTAATGATGTTCCTGTTGATATTACCCGGTACTGGATCAATAATAGTGCTTGGTCCAATATTCTTATTGAAAGCGTAATACCTGGGACAACACCAACCAATGAGGTCGCTGTTCAAATGGATATCTATTTTGAAGGAGTATGGAACTCAGGTAATATCCGTTTTGTGGTAGCTGATGGATCCGGAGCTAGTAGATTCTGTATGATTTATGCTCCCTGGGAAGCTTTTGGGAAAAGAGTTCCCGTTGAAAATCCGGGAAATTGGTTTACGATTACATTGCCTTTCAGTTTAAGTGAAGATTATTTGGAATCTGATTTCCAATATGTAATGAGTACAGTAAATGCTGCCGCTTATCCTCAATCCGGTCCCTGGCTGGAAAATGGAAACATCAATGATGCTCCTTCTGAGCCGACTACTTTGAATATATACTTCGATAATATTCGAATTGTACCTTTGAAAACTCCAACTTACAGTGATTTTGGAGAAGAAGAATAAGAATTGAGAACAAAATACCGGAAAATAAAAATATATGACATGAGAAATATTAGATTATTAATACAGTTAGCACTTGTAATTCAGTTGGTTGGATTTACTGCATGCTATGATGAAAAAATGGATTGGATAAGTAATCCATACGGAGCCCCAATCGACATTACGGAAATACCTCCAACATTACAAGAGCAAATAACAGCGCTTGATGTACTGAAAGCATACGCAAATACTTTTGATATTGGCGTCGGGCTTGATTTGACTCGTTATCTAGAAAAAGAAGATTACAGAAACACCATCAATGCTAATTTTCATAATATTACTGTAGGATACCACATGAAACATGCTCCGATGGTCAACACAAATGACGGAACCTTGCGTTTCACCGCAGTAGATAACTTTCTTGAAAGGTTACCTGCTGAGATGGAAGTTTATGGTCACACACTGGTTTGGCATCAAAATCAGAACGGGGCTTACCTTCGTAGTCTGATTGCTCCGACAGTGATTCCTCCTGACCCCACTGAAAACAATATTCTGAGTTTAAGTGGACTTAAAGACAAATCATTTACAGGTTGGATACGTCAAAATCCCGGAGCTGGAATTTCAATTGATGATAATGGTGGTATTAAAGCAGGTGAACAAGCTATAAAGTTAATCTCAACCAGTTCTTCAGTTGATCCGTGGCAACTGCAATTACGCATACCAATTGTACCGGTTGTGAGTGGTAAAAAATATACAATTTCTTTCTATATCCGTTCAAATCAGGCAGGTGAGGGTAGAATTTCATTTGAAAAAGGTCACGACAGCAATAAGTATCCGTACATCGATTGGTATCGCACCGGTAGTGCTGTAAGGTCATTTACAACCAACTCTGCCTGGCAAAATGTGAGTTTTGATATCACCATGGAGGATTCTCAGTTTCAGTTTAATCTCGATCTGGGTTATGTATCTGATGTAACTTATTTTATTGATATAAATAATTTTACAATTACTGATAGTGAACGTGTGAGTGAGCCTACCTTCATTGAAAAAACTGCTGAAGAGAAAAAACAAATTGTAACCAATGCGATGAATTATTGGATAACAGAGATGGTAGGTCATTATAAAAACAGGGTAAATGACTGGGATGTGGTGAACGAACCAATCAATGATTCAGGTTCAGGTATCAGACATGGTAATAACAAAGGCGATAGTGAAGATATCTTTCACTGGCAGGATTTTATGGGTGATGATTATGCTGCTGAAGCTTTTAAAATAGCACGTGCTGCTGCTAAACCGGGAGATAAATTATTTATCAATGATTTTAATCTGGAATATAATCTGAACAAATGCCAAAAATTGATTGAATACGTAAATCATATTGAATCATTGGGAGCTCAGGTAGATGGAATTGGAACACAAATGCATATCGATATCAATCAAAATATGGAGGATATGGCTGAAATGTTCCGTTTGCTTGCTGCTACAGGAAAATTAATTAAAATAACAGAACTTGATGTAAAAGTTAATACTGCATCACCTGATACCAAAGTCCTTACCACGCAGGGAGCTGTTTATTTTCAGGTAGTAAAACTGTTCAAAGAGATTATTCCGCCGGCACAACAATACGGTATAACCATCTGGGGTGTTACAGATGCTGATTCCTGGATTGAAGGTGATGCACCCTGCATCTGGGATGAAAAATACAAAAGAAAGGTTGCTTATAAAGGTCTTGCTGATGGTTTAGCAGGATTGCAGGAAAGTATAGAATTTCCGAAATAATATTATTTGATGAAGAGCCTGCAAAAACACCTGATAATCATTATTGTATCGGTAAACATTTCGTTGGTTACCAATGCAGCAGTTAAGTTGCCTGCATTGGTTGCCGATGGAATGGTTTTACAGCAGAATTACCCAATTACTCTTTGGGGATGGGCAGAAAAACAGGAAAATATCTCTGTGTCGTTCCTGGATAATGTTTTCAAAACCTGTGCAGATGAACACGGAAACTGGCAGATACATATACCTCCTGTATCAGCTGGCGGTCCTTACAATATGCAAATAAATGATATCAGCCTGCAAAACATACTGATAGGAGAGGTGTGGTTGTGTTCTGGTCAATCAAACATGGAATTGCCGGTTTCGAGGGTAATGGAATTATATGCAAAAGAGGTGAATGAGTATTCAAATCACCTCATAAGGCATTTTAAAGTGCCTCTTAATTATAACTTTCAACAACCCCAGATGGATATAAAACCTTCATACTGGCAGGAACTGACACCACATTCAGCTTTGTCTTTTTCTGCACTTGCGTATTTCTTTGCTAAAGATTTATATAAAAAACTGAAGGTGCCGATAGGAATTATCAATGCAAGTGTTGGTGGTTCTCCTGCAGAAGCTTGGATTAGTGAATCAGGTTTGAAATCATTTCCTCACTACCTGATGGAAAAGAAAATTTTTGAGTCTAATGCATTTAGAAATCAGATACAAAATCTGAACAGGGAGGAAAGTATTCGTTGGAATGATTTGGTTTCCAAAAATGATCCGGGAATAAATGAGTTTATTAAGTGGTTTGAAGCAGGATATGATGACAAAAAATGGAATGAAATTGATTTATTTGATAATTCGTGGGGGAATGACGGAGTTAATCCTGAAAATGGAACGTATTGGTTCAGAAAAAGTTTTTATTTGGAAAATATCCCATTAAATGACAATGCTATACTGAGATTAGGTTGTATAGTTGATGCTGATTCGGTGTTTGTTAATGGATATTTTGTTGGTTCTACTTCATATCGCTATCCTCCTCGTATATATAATATTCCTAAAAATCTACTTAAAAAAGGAGTCAATAATATAACTGTTCGTGTCTTCAGTTTTTCGGATCGACCGCATTTTGTAAAGGAAAAACCTTATGAATTAACTTTTCAAAACAATAAAATTGATTTGAAAGGTAAGTGGAGGTATCGACAAGGCATTCAGATGCCAAAACTGAATCAACAAGTCTTTTTTCAATATAAACCGGTTGGATTATACAATGCTATGATAGCTCCGATTGAAAAATTTGCAGTAAAAGGCGTTTTATGGTATCAAGGTGAATCAAATACAAACCGTTTTAATGAATATTACAATCTGATGTCTGCACTTATTACTGATTGGAGAAATGCCCGAGAACAACCTTTTATGCCATTTTTACTGGTTCAACTCCCAAATTACATGGAATCTACAATTTTCACTGCTGAAAGTGAATGGTCAGAAT
This sequence comes from Paludibacter sp., assembly GCA_028705705.1. Lineage (GTDB taxonomy): Bacteria > Bacteroidota > Bacteroidia > Bacteroidales > Paludibacteraceae > Paludibacter. The sequence goes on along the minus strand of JAQWCZ010000032.1, from coordinate 3,275 downwards.
TGCGTTATGCTCAGTTATTGGTATCTGAAAACATTCCGAGTACTGGTCTTGCAGTGACAATTGATATAGGAGAATGGAACGATATACATCCGTTGAATAAAAAAGAAGTAGGCAGGCGACTTTCACTTCAAGCGCAACGTGTTGCTTATGATATGAAAGAAGTAATTGCAAACGGCCCTCAAGTAAGCCGCATTACTAAAATTAGAAATAAAGTGATAATTGAATTTAAAAAGGACGGAGAAGAATTACAGAAAATCAAAAAAGTACATGGATTTGCTGTTGCGGGGAAAGATGGCTTGTTTTTCGGGGCTAATGCAAAAGTTGAGAATAATAAAGTGATAATAAAATCGATGTGTGTGAGAAAACCACTGAAAATTAGGTATGCATGGGCAGATAATCCTGTCAATGCAAACCTGAAAAATAAATCAGGAATTCCTGCTTCTCCTTTTTCTGGTGTAATAAACGATTAATGTTGATTCGAATGCATTACGATTTAAATTGTATAGCAAACGAGAAAAAATGAAAAGTATGAATATAAAATCTCAAAAGGTATCATTTGGTGAGAAAGTCGGTTACAGTTTAGGTGATGGCTCCGCAAATCTCATTTTTCAAATGATGATGATGTTCCAACTCTTTTTCTATACAGATGTGTTTGGAATAAAAGCAACAACTGCTGGTATGATATTACTCATTGCCCGATTCTTCGATGCATTTGTTGATCCTGTGGTGGGAATACTATCTGACCGTACCAATACGAAATGGGGGAAATACCGTCCTTGGTTAATTTGGACGGCTATTCCTTTTGCTGTATTTTTTGTGTTGGCATTTACCACTCCCGATTTATCTGAAAGAGGTAAAATAATATATGCAGGTATTTCATATACTTTGCTGATGTCGATTTATTCTTTCAATAACACTCCTTATTCATCCTTAGGAGGTGTTATAACCAGTGATATCAGAGAACGCACCAGTATATCATCTATTCGTTTTGTTACCGCCACCATAGCCACCTTTGTGGTACAGGGACTTACTTTACCCCTGGTAAATAAATTTGGGGGTTCATCTGTTTCCTCAAAAGGATGGTTCTGGACAGTTTTCTTGTTTGCTGCTATTGGTATTGTATTCATGATCATAACATTCTTCAGCACCAAAGAAAGAATAGCTCCTCCACCAAATCAAAAGACTTCTATTAAACAGGATTTTAAAGATATTTTAGGAAGTCGCCCCTGGAAGTCTATGTTTGTATTAACACTGTTCCTGTTCACAACATTGGCCATGTGGGGCAGTAGTATGTCGTATTATTTCAACTACGTGGTTGATAAACGAGCATTATTTGGTTTTCTGGATAAAGTTGGTCTGGTAGGCGTGCAGGATGTCGGAATGAATGGATGGAAAACTTTTCTGGATGCATTTGGATTGATCGTATATGATGCTGAAAATGTTTTCGCGGTTGGTTTCAGTTTTTTTAATATGATTGGTCAGATTATAACACTTGCCGGTGTTATTCTGCTCTCGCAGTTTTTATCCAATATATTTGGAAAGAAAAGTGTATTTATAATTTGCCTGGCGCTTACAGCCATATTTACCAGTTTATTTTATGTGATTTCTCCATCTAATATAGAATGGATTTTTGTGTTGAATATTCTCAAAAGTCTGGCTTATGCACCTACCATCCCCTTATTGTGGGCGATGATGGGCGATGTGGCGGATCATTCTGAATATGTACATCATCGTCGTGCAACAGGCTTTGTTTTTGCGGGAATTGTTTTCGCGTTGAAAGCCGGTTTAGGTATCGGAGGCGCCATTTGCGGTGCAATAATCGATTCTTTCGGTTTTATTGCCAATACCGTGCAAAGCACTTCAGCTATTCAGGGAATAAAGTTATCTGCAAGCTTAATTCCTGCTGCAACCTTTTTCATTGGGGTTATCGCGTTGTTTTTCTACCCGATTTCGAAAAAAATCAATGAAAAATTACAACAGGAATTAACTGATCGCAGAAAAATGTCATAAAATTTAAAATTATCAATATGAAAAGAGTTCTTATTTTGTTGCCACTGGCGTGTGTACTGTTTATTTCTTGTTTAGGTGGACAAAATCTATCAGGTAATAATATGAAAGATGCCTTTAAGGATAAATTTATGATTGGTGCAGCTTTAAATCAAAGTCAATATAAAGGCGATGATATACACGCTGTTAATATTATTAAAAAACACTTCAACACAATTGTAGCGGAGAACTGTATGAAAAGTGAGAAGTTACAGCCAAAAGAAGGACATTTCTTCTTTGACGATGCTGATAAATTCGTTGCTTTCGGATTGGAAAATAACATGTTTATTGTTGGACATACCCTGATTTGGCATTCGCAAGCTCCTGCTTGGTTTTTCGTGGATGATAAGGGGTTTGATGTCTCTCGTGAAATGCTGATTGAACGGATGAAAAATCACATTACAACCGTTGTGACACGTTACAAAGGTAAAGTACACGGATGGGATGTGGTAAATGAAGCTATATTGGATGATGGTTCCTGGCGCAGAAGTAAATTTTATGAAATAATCGGAGAAGAATATATAAAACTTGCTTTTGAATTCGCTCATCAGGCTGATCCGGATGCTGAACTATATTACAATGATTATTCGATGGCACATGAAGGCAAACGGAATGGAACAATTAATATGGTAAAGAAATTACAAGAAGAGGGGATCAGAATCGATGGAATCGGGATGCAGGGACATATGATTATGGAATTTCCATCATATGAAGCATTTGAACAAAGCATAATCGCTTTTTCAGAACTGGGTGTAAAAGTAATGATTACGGAACTTGACCTGAGCATATTACCCAGTCCGCATGCAACTGCAGGTGCTAATATTGCAGACACATCTGATTATGAAAACAAATTAAATCCTTATACCAAAGAATTACCTGAAGATGTTTTAAGGAATTGGGAAGAACGTTACCATGGTTTTTTCAGTTTATTTCTGAAACATCACGATAAGATTAGTCGGGTAACACTCTGGGGAGTAACCGATGGCGATTCATGGAAAAATAATTGGCCGGTGAAAGGAAGAACAGATTATCCTTTGCTTTTTGATCGAAATTATCAGCCTAAACCCCTTGTACAGAGAATAATGCAAGAGGCATACAAACATCAGGCAGAGGATTTGTTGGTTAAGGGGAAATAAGGTAGAAACAATCAATAATAAAGATAAACAGCATGAAAACACCCAGATATTTAGTTCCTTATGGCTATATGGCCGACCCTGCTGTACATGTAT
>JAQWCZ010000299.1 GCA_028705705.1 Paludibacter sp. | reverse complement strand
TGCCCGGTATTCCGGTTTCGGTGCCATTAAAGAAATACTCGAACCTGTTCCGGCTAACGGCTCAGCCAATCCCCTGATAAGTGAATTGCATTATGTTTTTAGAGAAAATACCCATGATGAAAAAGAATACAAACGTTATTTCGACGGCTTGAAGAACTCTATCCTGACGGCATTTTATACACCACCGGAAGTAGTAAATGCGCTGGCAGGGGCACTCAGTGACAGTGGAATTAAACCATCTCGTCTGCTTGATCCGAGCGCAGGAACAGGTGTATTTGCCCAGGCGTTTATACAGCTTTCTCCCAACATGGAAGTAATCTGTTTTGAGAAAGACCCGATTACCGGAATGATACTCAAACACCTTCATCCTGAAGACAAAGTAAGGGTAGAGGGTTTTGAAAACATCGAAAAAAAATATGCCGGTTATTATGATGTGGCAACAAGCAATATCCCTTTCGGGGATGTGGCGGTGTTCGACCCGGCTTTAATCTCCGACAGCGACCCGGCAAAAAAGATTGCCTCGCGCTCCATCCACAATTACTTTTTCCTGAAATCAGTGGATATGGTACGACCGGGAGGACTGGTGGCTTTCATTACATCACAGGGAGTACTGAATTCACCGGCAAACCGCCCGGTGCGGGAATCTCTGATGTCCCGTTGCGAGCCAGTTTCAGTTATCCGGCTTCCCAACAACCTTTTTAGCGAGTATGCAGGAACCGAGGTTGGCAGTGACTTGATAGTCCTTCAAAAACAGGAACAACAAGACCTGTCCGTTTCGAAATCCATAAAACAGGCATTTATTGAATCAAGGATACTGTCCAATGGAATTTCGGTCAGTAACAGTTTTAAAACCTTTGACAGGGTGGTTCACACCGATGCCAAAGTCGATACCGACCCTTATGGCAAACCGGCAATGGTATTCACCCATAAAGGCGGCATTGAAGAAATTGCCAAAGACCTCCGGCAAATGCTGAAAGAAGATTTCTCCCGGCATTTGGACTTGCAGCGTTATCAATCCCATGCACAGGACACACCGAAACAACAGGCAGAGGCCACCGTAGAAATCAAACCGGCGTTTGAATTAGATTCCAATGACCTTGATCCCTTTTGGCAAGCTATCGAGGATGAATGGTTCCCTAACAATAATCAAACCGGAGCGGTAAAACCCACGATAGAAAATAAACCCGACCCCCAACAACAACCAATATATTCAGGGCAGGGTGCGCTTTTCGATATGGGCGATACGACCATTCAAAAAGAGCCTCCTGCTACGGAAGCGAAACCCCGACAGGCTATTACACAGGAACCGTTAATCAGTTTGTACGATTTATTTGGCCTTTCCAAAGAAGAACGCAGCCAGCAGGGACGCTCCAACCGGGAAAGGAGGCAACAGCCAAAAACGCAGTCCCAACAGGAAATTCCTTTTATGGAATGGCGGGAGCGATTGCATTACGAAGGAATAAAAAAGAGAAGGCAACAGGAAAAAGAATCCTCTAAAAATGGAAAATCACATTTTATAAACGGAGACGGAAAGGAAAAACTGCCTGAGAGTTTTAAAAATGAACTGGAGGTGAGCGAACGTGAGGAAACGATGAAACCCGTGCCGTTCAAAACTGAGTTGTTACCTCATTACCGGGAAGGTTCTCTGGTGTCCGACGAAAACAATCGTATTGGCTATTTAAGAAATCTCGAAGGCTTGCAGCCGATGTTCCACCCATTAGACATAAATACCGTTCAAAAGCAGAAAGTATCCCTTTACATCGAAATACGGGACACTTATCACCACCTGTACCGCAACGAAGCCGACCGGCTGGAAGCCAATCCAGCACTGCGCGAAATGCTGAATCATTTATATGACAATTTTTCCTTTCGGTTTGGACTGCTTAACGACAAGAAGAACCTCGACCTGATTAAAATGGATGCAAGGGGAACGGAAATTTTGTCGCTGGAACGTTACATCGACGAGAAGGCGGTAAAAGCCGATATTTTTAACCGCCCGGTGGCATTCAACTCAAATGAGATTACTTCTGTTGATACCCCGCACGAGGCGTTGGCAGCTTCGCTTAATAAATATGCCGGGGTAAACCTGGACTATATGGCATTACTGACCAATAATACGGTGGATGACCTGAAAGAGGAACTGAAGGGAACGGTTTATTTCAATCCAATGACCGGCGAATACGAGGTAGCTGATAAATTTATCGCGGGCAATGTTATTTTCAAGGCAGAAGAAGTAGAACGTTTCCTGGAACATAATCCCGGACACCGCGAAGCAGAAGAATCGTTACGTGCATTGCGGGAAACCACGCCAAAACCCATTGCTTTCGACGACCTCGATTTTAATTTTGGTGAACGATGGATTCCGACAGGTATCTATAATAAATATGCTTCGCACCTTTTCGATACCGAAGTTAACATCCATTACGCCTCCAGCCGTGATGAGTTTAGCGTTCAATCCGACTATTCGAATGTAAAGATTACTGACCAGTATGCTGTAAAATCACAAAATCGTACTTTCAACGGACTCGCCTTAATGAAGCATGCGTTGCAGAATACTTCGCCGAACATTACAAAATCAATCATGGTGGATGGTGAGGAAGTAAAAGTTCGCGACGGGGAAGCCATCCAGCTTGCCAATACCCGTATCGATGAAATGCGTAATGGTTTTCCCGACTGGCTCCGGGAACAGTCGTCGGAGTTTAAAGACCGGCTGGCCGGTTTGTATAACCGAACCTTCAACTGTTTTGTCCGTCCGGCTTACGATGGTTCGCACCAAAGTTTTCCCGGCCTTGACCTGAAAGGGCTTGGCATTGACAACCTTTACCGAAGCCAGAAAGATGCCATCTGGATGGACAAACTCAACGGAGGCGGTATTTGCGACCACGAAGTAGGCGGCGGCAAAACGCTTATCATGTGCTGCGGGGCGTATGAAAAGAAACGCCTCGGGCTGGTCAACAAACCGATGATTACAGGTTTGAAAGCCAATATCCACGAAATTGCCAAAACATTCTGCACGGCTTATCCCAATGCCCGTGTCCTGTATCCTGGCAAGGAGGATTTTACGCCCAAAAACCGGCAGCGGATTTTCAACGAAATAAAAAACAACAACTGGGATGC
>JAQWCZ010000031.1:3546-13034 GCA_028705705.1 Paludibacter sp. | reverse complement strand
AGGCAGATAAAAAGGCACCCCGATTATATCCAGTTCAATGTCCGAAGTAAATCTGTATTTTGCACGTAAAAGAAAATTAGATAATTGCTGGTCATCCGGATCTGGTGTAAAGAAAAAATAATCTTTGGGCGTAATATTATCCGTCGGATTGAAGCCATCGGTTCTTCCCCAAGTCACAACCTGGTTGCCAAGCAGTAAATCGAACTTCAAACTGCTGTATCCGGCATAAAGCTGCTTGAAATCAATCAACTGAATATCTTCATCAAAGAGAATACCTTTTCGCAGCCGGATGTCGGCCTGCAAAAAAGCGCCGTGACTTCTCAACTGCGATTGCAGGGCAACTTCAGCGAAGGTAGTTGCCAGTTCATACTTTTTTCCTCCGCCAAATACAACGCCACGGGCAAAACCATTCAGTTGCAATGCCGGTTGCTGAGGCTCATCCGCTGCAACTTCCCTTCCGGCATCCTGTAAAAGGCTTTGAGCGGACAAATCCCCCAAAAACAGGCAAATTGTTATTAGGAATGCAAATCGTCTCATAGCAGTAATTTTTAAATGTTACTGCAATAATACGATTTCAGCAGGTAGTGCAAGTCCGTATTTTAAAAAGCGGACAGCTTGTTGTGGTGTTACTTTTAAAAAAGAAACAGCATTTAGCTGATGATTTTGCTTTTGAAATCAATAGGAGTCATGCCCGTGATACGCTTAAACTCTTTGTAGAAAGACGATTTACTACAGAAGCCACATTCATAACCGATGGCTTCAATGGAGTAATTGTTCTTCGGATCAGCAAGCATTTTCTTGACAGCTTCTACGCGGTATGAGTTCACAAACTGAAAAAAGTTTTTCCCGATGACCGTGTTCAGCACTTCCGTCAACTGATATTTCGGAATCTTCAAGGCTTTTGAGAGCAAATCCATGTTCAAATCAGGATTCAGAAATACATTTTGATTTTCGAAGTAATGCAGGATCATATTTTTAATCTTTTCCTTATTTTCATCACTCAGCAAGGAATTTTTATAAGTAGGAACATACACAGAAGCAAGTGATTCCTTCGGTAGCTCCTGTTGGCGAAGTCCGTAGAAACTCAACATAAACACCATAAAAAGCAACACTGCATAATTATAAATGTGTGGTAAAAGAGGCTGAATATCTACAAAAAAAACAATAACAGAAATGATAAATGCAAAAGCACAATAAACAAAATAAAATACCGCCACACTCAATACCCAACCCAAACTTTCATTTTTTTCGATGTTTGATTTTTCGTCGCGAAGATGCATCCTGTGTTTGTGCACATATACCAAACTCAGCGGATTATAAATTAACCACGAAATAAAATTGGCTACAGCAAAACTGATTCGAAACAGAAAATTTTCGTCTTTGATAAAAAAATTATTCAGAGAGAAAGGCTCTCTAATGCTATAAGCGAAAATCTCAAAGACAATAAAAGGCAACAAATGTAACAACTGCATCCACTTTAGTTTGAAATCAGGGCGTGTCAGAGAGCTGACATATAAAAACATGGCAGGATTAAACAGTAGGAAAGAACTCGAAAGCAAAGGCTCACCAAACACCTCGTGATCCAGTCCGCAGGTTAGAAACTCAATTGCGAGCAAAGTAAGCCACCCGGATAAAATCTTATCCGGCAGCGAATTGTCCTTTTTGGTGAACATGAGCAAGGCAGCAAAAAGACCCTGACAAAATCCTATCCAGGCAATGGTATTCATATATTAAAATGGCTGTAGCACAAAGGTATAAAAATTTTCAACAGATATCAATGTAAAAATATTAAATATTGACTATGTAAATTTAAATGGGAATCTTATCTTTGTATAAGCAAACAAAAAATTAGTTCCTAACATGCACCCACATATAAAATTATATTTTTTAATAATAGGATTATGTTTCTTTTCTGTCACAAATGCACAAGAACAAACTGATTCAACCGCCACAACAACTAGTTCTACAGATATAACTTTCAACCAGATACATCCACAGCAAAAAGGATTAATCACCGATTCATTGATCAGTTTCGCGAAAAAATACCTGAAGAAACCTTATAATTTTCGGCCAAATCCACACGTAAGGTTTGATTGCTCCGGTTTTAGTTCATACGTTTACAGTCAGTTCGGCTATACACTCAAACGTTCATCAGCAGAGCAAGCGAAACAATTCAATAAAATTGACAAAACTCAACTCAAAGCAGGTGATTTGGTTTTCTTTTCTGGTAGGAGAAATAACAAACATGTCGGTCACGTAGGTATTGTTGTCAACGCGTATGAAAACGGGAAATTTGATTTTATTCATTCTTCCAACCAAAGTGGAATTGTGATTTCCCATTCTGATGAAAATTATTACGCCAAGCGTTATATCAAAGCCGGAAGGGTGATTGAAGACAACACAACAATTGCCGGAGAAACTGAGTATGTCAGTAATACATCGAATCAGATATTAACAAATGAGGTTGAAAAAATTGAGGTACAAAACACTCTTCCTGAACCAAATCCTGCTATCTATCATTGTGTCAGAAAAGGAGATACACTGTATTCTATCGCGAGAAGGTATGGTATTACAGTGACTACCCTGAAAAAGCAAAACCAACTCAACAGTAATAAAATCCTGCCTAAACAAAAACTAATCATTACAGAAAACGCAAGTTAAATCATCATTTTCAACAAGTAAACATATATAAAAATTTCATTCACACACTTTAACACATGAATACATGTACATATATTGTTTTATATTGATTATTATACTACTTTTGCAGCATCAAAATAGCGAAAAGTGGAAAACGTAAAACGATTATTAGCATCATATCAATAGCCCCGGGTTTTGACCAGGGGAAATAAATGGGATTAACAAAAAAATGCAATTTTAGAGGAGGTTGCCACGTCGCTTCGCTCCTCCCAATGACGATCATCAGACATAAAAAACAAAATGGAAAAAATAATCATCATCGGTGGAGTCGCCGCAGGAGCAACGGCAGCAGCAAAAGTGCGCCGGTTATCGCCTAACGCAAAAATTATCCTGTTAGAGGCAGGTCCGGATATTTCATTTGCCAATTGTGGCTTACCTTATTATATTGGAGGAGACATCAAAAGCCGTTCGAAACTAATCCTACAAAGTCCGGAAAGTTTCAACGAACAATATAATGTAGAAGTGCATACGCAAACGATGGTCACCGCCATTGACCGTGCCAAGAGGCAAATTACGGTATTGGATGTTTGCAGTGGAGGCACTCAAACTTACGAATACGACAAACTGATACTTGCGCAGGGCGGTCGCCCTGTGAAGCCGGAAATACCGGGAGCAGATGCCGAACACGTTTTTTCCTTGTGGACACTGGAAGATATGGATAACATCCACCGTTTTATTGAGGAAGAAGAACCTGCCACCGCGGTTGTTATTGGAGGAGGTTTCATCGGACTGGAAATGGTGGAAGCCTTAGTCAAAAGGGGCATGAAAGTCCATGTGGTGGAAATGATGCCACATGTAATGGGCATTATGGATCCGGAAATTGCGGGATATATTCAGCAGGAAATGCTTTCGTATGGAGTAAAAATTCATACCAACAAAGGCGTTACAGCTATCAATCCCAATACAGTTAAATTGAATGACGGTACCGTGTTAAAATCCGACATGGTCATCATATCGATTGGGGTTCGTCCGACCTTGCAATTAGCTAAAGATGCGGGTTTATCTATTGGAGAAGCCGGTGGCTTGCTGGTTGATGAATACCTGCAAACTTCCGATGAAAATATATATGCAGCCGGTGACATGGTGGAAATACAACACCGGGTATCCGGAAAGAAAGTCAGAATTCCGCTTGCCGGTCCGGCTAACCGCCAGGGGCGCATTGCCGCAGAGAATGCACTCGGAGGAAAACATCCGTACAAAGGAGCCATCGGGACTTCCATCGTGCGGGTATTTGAAGCAGTGGCCGGTATCACCGGATTATCGCTCAAACAGGCACGGGCTTCTGGTCTGCCTGCCGATGCGGTGGTGGTGCATAAAGAACACCACACTTCCTATTATCCGGGAGCCGAGAACATAACGATCATGTTGGTGTACAACACTGAAACCGGAGCGATCTTAGGAGGACAAACAGCCGGTTACAAAGGCGCCGACAGGAGACTGGATGTGATCGCAACAGCAATGGCAGGCGGATTGACCATCCACGACCTGGCCGATGTGGACTTTTCTTATTCTCCCCCACTCGGTACCGCAAACGATGCCATCAACATGGCTGCTTATACGGCTGAAAACAGAAAGAGCAGTTACAGTCCGTCGGTTACCGTTGTCGAATTGGACGAACTGATCAAACAAATCAATCCCGTGGTGATTGACGTCAGGGATATGTTTGCCTTCGACAAATCAAACATCCAGGGGTCCTATAATATTCCCCTAGAAGCATTGCCCGGGCAATTGCACGCCATCCCCAAAGAACTAAATATTATTGTTTATGATGAAACCGGCAAGAAAGGTCATCAGGCATTGAGGATGCTGAAAGGCGCTGGTATTGATAAGGTATGGAATATTTCCGGCGGACATATTTCGATGCAGCGACATGCTGTGGCAGTCGGTTTTGAAACCATTCAATTGCCCCTGTTGCCTTTGGAAGAAAAGAAAATCGGAGAAATTAAAGAAACCGAACAGGAAGAAGTCAAAACTTCTACAGAAAAACAAAGTTCCGACAACAACATACCACTCGTGGTGGATGTGCGTACTCCCGGCGAATTTCACGGAGGAGCTTATCCGGATGCTATCAACATTCCGCTGGACGAATTACAATCCCGATTAGATGAGTTAGGAAGTAAAGACCGCGAAATTACGCTTTATTGTGCTTCTGGCGCCCGTTCGGCCTACGCACAACGCATGCTGATGCAATTAGGATACAGTAACGTTAAAAATGGAGGCGGATTGATGCAGATGATGATGAAAAGGTAGTCAAATAGCGAAATTGAATCCCAGGGCAAAATTAAATTTGTCTGAATGATAGCTAAGCGGAAAAGTTATGGAAGGGATAACCGGATTAAACTGATGAATATTTAACTTAACATATTGAAATGGGATGTAATCAGCAGATAAAAAGAAATTAAAAATTCCGGAACGGAAATTTGCACCTAAACCAAATGTACTCCCATTACTATTTGTTATTGAATAAGATAAAGCCAGATTTACCCATTCTGCCGGACGGATATTGAATGCGGTAGTTAATACATGTAACAACTTTTGTTCTCTGAACATACTACGAGATAATAAACCAAAACTCATTAAATTATTCATAATTCCAAATTCTGCAGAAACATTGAGTTTCGGATTCAAATTATTGCTTTTTTCAGATAATTCGCTACGATTAACAATAAAGCTATTCTTCATATCTGCAACCACAGAATCCATAGGTACTTCAATAAAGTCAGGATGATCTTCTTCCCATGCTGACGCATCATCTTCATCGAATTGATAATCCAACTGATAATCAATGGTATTTAATTTTCTCCAACGAATCAGACCTAAATCCGTAACTGCTGCCGATAAAGTCAGATTTGAGATTGGATTGAAATGTACACCAAAATCCAGTGCACTGCCAAAACCTTCGGGTAAAAAATAATTGAGAAACGTTTTTGGTTTAATAAGATTAAATTTATCATCTAAATCAAGAGCTGAAGCTCTTGTTACATGAATATCAGCTAAAGCAGTAGTTACATATTCTGAATAATTGAATTCAAGCTGATTGGTATTAATAGTAAAATAGTTATTTCCAAATAATAACTTCATTTTTACCCCAAATCCGAAACGTTCATTTACACTTCTTGAGAAACCTATGGCTGTTTCAGTATACGATAAAGCGTGAAGTTTCGAATTTGTTAAATTGGCTGAATATCCATCAGTCATTTGAAATCCGGTAAAAAACACATCAAAAGTGCTGTATGGCATGTTAAACAAGACATTTAAATTGTTATTTATTGAAAAAGTCCAATAATTTTTGTTCTGTCTAAAACCAATATCCAATAGATTAATCTGGTTTTCAGTAAAAATCTGATACATTTCATGTTTAGACATAGCTGATAGAAACTGTGTTTTATCTGCTTCAATATTTAATTTATGGCCACTGTTAAATCCCATTTCTTTAAAGGTTGGTATATTTGTACTATAATTAGATTGGGTATTTCCCAACACCGGAAAACCAAAGTAAAAATTATTCAACGGTTGAAAAGATGGATTATAATGATGACGCTGTGGAGAGTTATCTAAAAAATACAAATTATTGATAAGCTGTGCATGAAGCACACCTACACTCAGTAAAAAGAACAATACAAAGTACCGGATCGTTGTATGAATTCTTTTCATAATATCATTCTTGAATAATATAACGCACAAATTTATACAAAATAATTTGGTTTTTATTTTGTCGTATAACATCTTTTTTCCATGCAAAAATAAGAGTGATTTTAGAAATAAAACCAGGATGATATATAACATTGCTTTCATCCTTAAGAATATACTTTGAAGTATCAACTTCGTATGTTTAAAAAAAAACCTAACTACGTTTGAATACCGAATAATTCAATTATATTTGCTTTGCATTTGTAAACAATTATTATAATTTATTGTTTAAATAGATATCCATATAATCATAGCAAATTCAAATAATAAAAAATATGACCCGGATAAAATTAATAAGTACGATTTTAATTGTGATGGGTTTTATTGTTTCATGCTCCGATGACATTTTTGTTCCTGAGAGCAACCAACTCATTGCCACCATCGAAAGTGAATTATCTGCTCCGGCTTCAAATGGAAGTTCAAAGATTAATTACGACAATGATCCAACTAATAAACGGATGAAAATTCTTTGGAAAGATGGGGACTCTATAGGTGTATTCGGATCAACAGAAGGATCGAACGTACCGTATTCCACTCAAACATCAGCAATAACAGATGATGGACAAACGGCAATTTTCACAACCACTAAAACGAAACCAAAAGGACAATTGGTAGCCTATTATCCTTATCAAAAAAATGCACAGTTCATCGGTGATGAATTGAACCTGGTAATGCCTCAGGTACAGATTTATGCTGTTGATGGATCAGGTCTCCCTTTGCCACCGGCAGAGGCTAATTTTATGGTATCTAAGCCCGCCGTTGACGCTGAAAGAATTACCTTCAGCAATGTATTTGCATTGTTGGAAATTAATATTAATCAAACAAAAGATAGTGTTATTAAGCAACTGGTATTTACTGATTTATCAGATAAACCAGTTTCAGGTCCATTTAAAGTAAAATGGACTGAAAACGAAGCTGATGCCTATTTCCCGACAGGTACTAATCCTCAGAACGACACATTGGTACTGGATTGTAAGAATGGAATATCAGCACCAGCTAATGTTGTACAGCGATTCTACATGCTGGTTCCTGCCCGTGAGTACCCCAAAGGATTTCAAATTGATTTTATACTGGAAAACGGGACGAAAACTACCAAAACAATAGGTTCTGCTTCAGGAAAAACACTGGTAAAAGGTAAACTGTATCCGATAGGTGATATCATAAATGAATCCGTAAATATTGAATATACGCTGAATCCGGGGGTATTTCAATTCAGTAAAGAGCAGTTAAATCAATTTGCAAACTTTAATTATAATGCAACAAAAAAAACGCTTTCATTTACTGCACCAGGAGATATTACCTTTTACAATGGGAGTTTTATCATTCTTAACACATCAAATGAAACAATCCCATATGGTTATGCCGGACAAATAAATAATATCACTTCCCTTACAAATGGAAGACAACTTATTGATTTAATACCTACAAACGAGGTAACCAATCTTTTTAAGAATTTATCGATTGGATCACCACTCTGGAATACTGATGGCTCACCCTCTGAAGGAGAAGGATTGGCACTGGATATTGCATCTTACATCACAGATATAACTACTTACAACGGGACACAAGTTCCTTTCAGCATTTCAGGATCGACTGTATCTATGAAAGTTCCTCTTCAACAGAAAGGCTATTCTTCTTCAACTCCGTCTTATATACTTGCACCAACGAAGAAGTCCGTCTCACCTTTTTCGTCATTCATAAACAAATCAATGGTCACAGCTGCAGATAAGTACACTCCCACGTTTACATCCCCTGCAATGACCTATACTTTTAATGATGAGCAGGCACTTTCGGCTACTGTCGGAATTCAGGTAACTATGAATACCATTATGAGCATGAGTATTGTTGATAGAACACTTGAATACCTGCACTTTAAAGCAACACCTGTAATAACTTTAACCAGCAGTTTTACTGCTGAAACAGAGAAAACTTATGATAAAGAAGTACCATTACTCGAATTTCATTTTGCACCCATCCCTGTCGGGCCCATTCTGATAATTCCCATCATGAAACTAAATGCAGTAGCGGATGTAAAGGGGAAAGTTAACCTGACTACAACGATGGAGTATAAACAAGAAGTTCCATTCGGTTTTTCCTATGTTCCCGGAGGCTTTGTATATCGGAATTACCTTGCTAAAAAAGACCCCAACGACAAAAGCGAACCATTCAAATTTTCCGGAAAGTTAAACATACAGGGAAGTGCTGCAGTTGGTGCCAAAATATATGGTGGTTTTAAAGTATATGGTTTATTAGAAGCAACGGCCAATGTTGATTCGCGAATCAGGGTGAAGTGTGGTGTCGATTTTGAAGCTACATTAGATAATACGTATCCAAGTAATTTTTTAAACGGATATTTTTACGATGCTTATTCATCTTCAAAAGTAGAAACGCTACTGGAGCCTTCCATTGGTGTTGGAGTCACTAGCCTGGGAGGCGTTTTAAACGCTAAATCTCAATCTGAAGCATTGGAAATTCAACTATCTGAACATTACTTATTACCCAAATTTTCGAATTGCAAGTTTAAACAAACAGAAAAAGGAAAACTGGAAGTATCAATGGTTGTAAAGAACAGGCTTTTGTTTGGTGCTCGCCTGGGACTACGAATTTCAAGGGAATATTTTTGGCATGATATAAAAGTTGATAATATAGACCTTGGTGACTATTCCGGACCTCCAAATGGAAAGGATTCCCTCATAATAAAAGAGACAATTGATATCATGGATGATGATTTGGTTATTGGAGAAAAACATGATGTGTGTGCGACTATCACCATTGATGATAAAACAATTGCAACTCCGGCTCTGGGGCAGTTTATACCAGCATGGCCAAACAGCATCACATTGACGACCTCCAAATCGAAAGGGGATTCCATTCAATTATCAGTCGGAAGGTTTACTACTACAAGATTATGGTTTGATTTGAATAATAATAAGATTATGGAACCCGATGAACATATATTGTATTATAATAAACTAGCTGTCAATTCTCAAACAATTACGGTTCATGGTTTAATCAAATCATTCTATTGTGATGACCAACAACTAACAGCTATTGATTTTGACAACTGTCCATTAATTCAGGAAATTACTTGTTTGAAC
>JAQWCZ010000031.1:0-3536 GCA_028705705.1 Paludibacter sp. | reverse complement strand
AACTCGATCTTTCTTCCTGTACCAATTTAACCCGTGTAAATGCAACTAACAATAAAATCAGCTCCTTTGTTACAGCAAGTACAACGAAACTTACCCAGATAAACCTAAAGGATAACAACATGAGCAACTTTAACCTGATCAATCAGCCAGAGCTTGCTGTTTTGGAGCTAGACAATAACAATATTACGAACATAAACGTAAGCAACAGTCCTAAATTAACTTCTTTATCTTTTCTAACTAATCCAACAACTAATGTCAACGCTTCAAATTGTGTTAAGTTAGAAAAGATTGAATTTAATAACGGACCTTTAAGTCTGTTAAATGTAAATGGATGTTTAGGCCTCAGTTCAATAAATGTCAAAAACAATAATTTACAAACTATTAATTATAGCGGATGTAAGTCATTAAAGACCTTAAACTGTGAAAACAATCAATTACAATCACTCGATCTCAAAGACTTAATAGCGCTGGAAATCCTCAATTGTTCAAAAAATCAGTTGACGCAACTCGATTTAAGTGGGAACAATTTGCTAAAAAACGTAATCTGCTCTTCTAATCAATTGACCTCACTCGATGCGCAAAACTGCAACAAGCTCACAGTATTAAACTGTTCAAATAATCAATTGACCAGTTTGAATCTTGCAAATTGTGTAATTTTAGGCTCGATAAATTTGGAATATAACCAGCTTTATGGTTCTAATACAACTACAATAATGGAAGCATTACCAGATCGATCAGGTAAATCCAGAGGAATTTTATCGTTTGCAGGTAATAGCGGTTACTATTCTGCACTTGAAATTGCTAATAATAAAAATTGGGAGGTTAGAGATGGTAGCTGGACAAAAGAAGAATAAAAAAACTGCTTATGAAATCTATTAAAAATATAATTATTATAACATGTCTCCTGGTTTCTGCTTTTTCCTGCGATGAAATCAATAACGGAGAGCCGAAATTGTCTGTAGATCCATCGGGATTGCTGTTTTTCCAATCTTCAGGAGGAACAATGGAATTTACTGTTTCCACCAATCAAAAAGAATGGACTGTAGTATCCGGTAAACAGTGGTGTATCATAAAAAGTAAAACAGAAAACAAGTTTATCCTGGAAGCTGCAGAAAATCCAAACATATCAAACAGGGATACCTCACTAGTAACGATAAGTGCCGGTGATGCACAACAGGTTGTCATACAAATTAGTCAGTTGGGGAGTACTCCAACACTTGTACTATCACCTTCCATTACTACGCTTGAATTTCCAGCTGAGATTACTGATGATTCTCAAACATTTTCTGTGACGACCAACGAAACCAGCTGGCAGGCTAAAGTAATGACAGTTGATTCATTGTGGTGTAAAGTAAGTATCAACCCCTCCCAAAATATATTTACTATTAAACCTGAAACCAACACAAATTCAAGTTCACGCAGCACAATAGTATTGGTATCCGGAGTTAAGGCCAGTTCGATAAATATTACGGTTAATCAAAAAGCCAGAACACAGAACTCCACTGAGGATTATGAATACGATAACGGTACCACCTGGGACTAAAAAACAGGGTATTGAAAAAAAACACCAAAGCCATAAGCAATACCTATATAAAAAAAACTGTCTTATAACTTTTCAATTATAAGACAGCTTCTTTTTTAGTTATAATTTTTTACCGATAAAGAAAACATATCCGTAAAAAGTGTTGTGTTTTTTATAAAGCACCGCTTCGTGCCGTAAATTGGTAATTAAATCTTCCGCCATTGCATTTCCGGCATGTTTGAGCAGAAACTCATCCTGCTTTGAAATTTGTGGCTTGAAAAAGTTTTCTGTCCAACAATAATCTGGCAGGATAAATGTCGCCTCTGTCCGGTATCCGGCATGTTGCAATTGTGCCAGCTTCTTTGGTATCGTATCGATTTCAGGATAAGCTTCTACCCAAAAAGTTTCTATTTCTTCCGGACGGTTATCGGTAAACCAGCAAGCCTCTGTTACTGCGAGATAGCCTCCTTTTTTGAGGTACTTGCGCCATTCGTTGACACCCCGTTCAAAACCGATGTTATAAATCGCACCTTCAGACCAAATCAAATCCAGTTCTTCCTCCCGAAAAGGCAGTGCATCCATGGAACCCGTCATACCCTGTACTCTGTCTTGCAGATTCAGCTTCGCAGCGTTGCGGTTAAACAGGTCAATAAAAAGCGGAAACAAGTCTATTGCAGTAATTTTTCCAGGTGTGTGCTGTGCCAGTACCATCGTCTGACCGCCTGTGCCACATCCCAAATCAGCAATACGAGAATCGTCCGACAAGTTATCAATGAAACTCAGGGCTTTGATGGTTGCCTCCGGACTGCCCGGTCCCTGACGTTCAACGTTGGAGAAATATTCGCAAATTAAGTTGAAATCAAAATCGTGAATGGTTTTATTATCGTTACTCATGATGTTATAATTTTAATTGATGCTGATTCTCAAATAAAGAGACCTGCATCATTTGATTAGTTTTGATATTAAGACATGAAAACAACTCCGACAGGAACCTGTCTGAGTAACACGGAGGATAACCGGTGAATTGAATCACAGGTTATTTACAGCACCAAATCCGAATTAATTTTAAACATCCAGTGATTTTAGATGAGACAAAGGTAGAAAAAATAAATGGAAAATTTGATGAAGTTAGCCAGAAAGTTATGCCGTATCCTTTTTTTGAAAATATTCAGAAGGTGTCATTCCGGTAAACTGACGGAAGTTACGCAGGGCCGTGCCGCGTGATCGAAAACCGACAAAATAAAAGGCTTCCTGGAAATTCTCCGATTCTCCGGATTCCATTTGTTGTATGAAATCATCGATGCGCAGGCGGTTAATGTAATTCGTATAATTTTCATATCCATTTTCACGCATGGCCAGCGCAAGGGTAGTCCGGTTCGTGAACAGTTCGGAGGCTAGGATGTTAAGGGATAAATCCGGGTCACGCCAGACATTATTTTTTTTCATATAGGTGTCCAGCCTCTTTATTAGAACAGCATTTTTTGGATCAAGGGCGTATTTTTCACCTGACATTATAGCTGCTGCAACATCTACCACTATATTTTCGGATTGTATCTCCTTTTCTTTAATATTAGCAGTAACAACAGCCGGTTTTCCGATCAAACGATCGAACAACTCCATGTAAACGATATAAAGGCTGCACCCAACACTAACATAATAATAAAGCGTGTGGATAACTGGTAGATTGAATATTAACACCAAAATATAGGCAATGATATTGACCGACATGGTGAAAACATACTTATTTATCCAGACATGATCCGAGTTATGATAAAGTCTGGTCCGATGAATGAAAAATACAAACAATAAAGGACTGAATATGAGCAGGGAAAGTAAGAACCGGAACCATACTTCAAACCGGTTGGCATGTTCAAACATGTCCGACAGCGAACTGTAGGGAGTATATTCTACACCAGCCCACAAGCTGACAAGATACACGCACACCAGCACCAGCAGCAGTGCGTTCAGTTTAACAATCCGCCGGAAATTTAGCCAGCCCGGAGCAATGACCTCT
>JAQWCZ010000298.1 GCA_028705705.1 Paludibacter sp. | reverse complement strand
ATGCAGCCGGAAAACTTTACGACTACCTGCAGCTGGTTCATTATATGACTGCCGGAGGTGTAACGCTGTTTGATCATCCGATGATTAAAGATATGGGAGAATATATTTCCCGTAGTTATGTTGGTAACAATTGGGTGGTTAATTTCGCAGATGCATCCGCGAAGTTTTCTGCACCGGAAAGCCTGATTTATCGTTATGGTAAAGCGGTTAAAAGCCAGGAAATGATGGGATTTGCTTCATATCTTGCACAGCAGAAAAGTACGACTATCGATTACGGGATTGATTTTTTCAGGGTGCTGGAATCTCTTACCCACAATCAGGAGTTAAAAGGCTATACGGCATCCCACATTGCACCTGATGTTACCATATATCCTGAAACACAGTTTTATTACTTCAAAAACAACAACGATTTCTTTCTGGCAACGAAAGGCGGTTATAATGCCGAAAGTCACAACCACAACGATGCCGGTACTTTTTCTCTCTGGATTGATAAAACTCCCATATTCATTGATGCCGGAGTAGGTACCTATACCCGTCAGACTTTTGGCCCCGAACGTTACAGCATTTGGACCATGCGCAGCAATTACCACAATTTGCCTTCTGTAAACGGTGTTGAGCAAAAATTTGGAAAGCAGTATAAAGCAAATGATATACTTGTAGATGAGAATAAGAAAACACTGTCACTCAATATCGCATCGGCATATCCTGAAGAAGCCTCTGTTAAACATTGGATTCGTTCTTATCAGTTAAAAACCAATGAATTGATTGTAAAAGATAAATTTACGTTGAAAAATGCGCTGCAATCCAACGAAATCCACTTCATGCTGTGGGGTGATATTAATATTAAGGAAGGAAAAGTAAATATTAATGTTGCCGGTAAAAAAGCAACCTTATTATATGATAAAAACAAATTTGAAGCAAACATCGAAACCATTCCGTTGCCTGATGTTCGTTTGTCACGCGTATGGGGAGAGCAAATTTACCGTCTTACGCTGAAAGCGAAAAAGAAGGTGATGAAGGGGGAATACGTTTATAGGATTGTTAGTGAATAGTAGGGGCGCAACGCCTGCGCCCTTAAGCGAATAACGAATAGCGGAAAACCAAAAAACAATCACAATGAATATCAACAAAAAACAAACATATATTGCATTAGGCCTGACAGCATGTACGCTTATGCAGGCACAGGAAACCAAGCGACCCAATATCATTTACGTTTTTCCAGATCAGATGAGGAATCACGCCATGCAGTTTTGGAATGAAGCAGGTTTTCGAGAACATGTGAATTTCAAAGCCGACCCGGTACATACGCCGATACTGAGTCGTTTTGCAAAGGAATCGGTGGTGTTTACGTCGGCACACAGTAACTGTCCGTTGAGTAGTCCGCACCGTGGCATGATGCTTACCGGCATGTACCCCGATGGTAGTGGGGTGCCGCTTAACTGTAACAGTACCCGCCCCATCAGTAATCTGAGAGTCGATGCTGTAACAATCAGCGACGTATTATCCAAGAATGGCTACGATTGTGCCTACATCGGCAAATTACATGTTGATTATCCGACCAAAAACAACCCGCAAAATCCCGGAACCTATGTAGAAAAAAAGAACCCGGTTTGGGATGCTTATACATCACCGGAAAGAAGACATGGTTTCCGTTACTGGTATTCATACGGAACTTTTGATGAGCACAAGAAACCCCATTATTGGGACACCGATGGTAAGCGCCATGAAATCAGGGAATGGTCGCCCAAACACGAGGCAGATAAAGCGATTGAATATCTCACGAAAGACAGAGACCCAGAGAAACCATTTTACCTGGTTGTCAGCATGAATCCCCCGCACAGTCCGTATTACTCGCTCGACGATGTGATGGAGGAAGATTACAATCTGTATAAAGACATTCCGCTGAACGAGTTATTAATCCGGCCGAATGTTCGTGCCGATTTAGCTAAAAAACAAAAAAGCGCTCCCTATTATTTTGCTTCTGTAACCGGAGTTGACCGTGAATTCGGACGAATCCTCGAAAAGGTAAAAGAACTCGGTTTGGATGATAATACCATTGTTGTATTTACTTCAGATCATGGTGAAACCATGGCCAGTCAGCTCGAAGACCCTAAAAACTCACCCTATACCGAGTCGATGAATGTACCATTCCTGATTCGTTATCCCGGAAAATTGAAACCACAGGTGAATGATGTGTTGCTGGGAACACCCGACATCATGCCGACCTTGTTGTCGCTTGCCGGACTGGAAAAAGAAATTCCGGTATCGGTTCAGGGACAAAATCTGATGCCGTTTTTAAAGGAAAAAAGTTGTAAACGCGATGCCCCCAAAGGAGTATTGTATCTCCGCAATGTGGATGGAGAAAAAGATGCAGCAGGTAAGGTGCAAAGTTATTTCCCCATTGCACGTGGGATAAAAACCCATCGTTACACCATGGTTATCACCATCGACCGTCAAAAGCAGGTAAAAGAAATTTTACTTTTTGATGATAAAAAAGATCCTTATCAAATGAAGCCTTTAGATGCAGCTAAAAACAAAAAGATTTTTAAACAACTTACGAAAGAGATGGGTAAATTGCTGAAAAAAGCAGATGATCCCTGGTACAGAGAAAAAATCTTATCAGCAATCATTTCATACGATATTTAACCACATTAGAAATAATGACTCACATCATAGATTAATCCTCCGGAATATTAATTATTGCCGGAGGATTCATCTTTTAGTGCAATCTTTTCTGTTACTTGTTTGTTCTAATATTAACAATGTCACAGTCAATATTTTAAGGTTGTATTTTTTAATAGTCAGAATATCAGTGCAATATATTATTAGGTGAAAGTTATTCGTGTACAAAAAAAGGATATTTTCGCATTATTTTACGCCATATAGCGCTATAAACCCCCTTATTTTTGCATCGTAAAAGTACGCTTAAGTGGAGCAGAAAGTTAAATTAAAGACAGATTATTATAAAATCAACTTTTTAAAAAAATGTATTATGAAAAAAATTACTTTACTTCTTGTATTAGTGTGCAGCATGTCGATGTTCGCAACTCGTTATTTGGTACAAACCGGAGCTCCGGGTGCAGCTACATGGAGAGCAGCAGGGGCAGGTGAGGTGTTGGTGGATTTGACTGTAAAT
>JAQWCZ010000030.1 GCA_028705705.1 Paludibacter sp. | reverse complement strand
GTTGAACCAGATTGGTCAGATAAGGGAAATAAGTGCTTAACAGTCCGGAATACTGACTAACTTGCTGGAAGGTAATGATATCCCAGTTTTCGTCGGTAATACCAGCGCTTAAAGTCTGACTGGCAACGACAACAGTATCACCTTCCGTGATTTTACGGTAAGAATAAGCTGCAGCATTACTTAACGCGTTATTCCAATGTGTTTCGAGTGAACATCCACCGATATACATATTCCCCACAATCAGTCGAACGCCATCTGCTTTTGCCAAATCATCGAGATAAGATTCGGCGGCATCCTGAGAAAAACTATTCCCAATGGCAAGGATGCGAATTACTTCCTGCGCACGAAGTGGGGTTGCAATGATGGCGAAAAAACCAAATACTGAAAAAGCTACGAAAAGAAGGATACTTTTTTTCATCTTTTATTCATTTTTTAGTAACTAATTAGCTGATTTCATCTTCACCGAATAACAGGACATGAATATCTTACATCCCATACGATGACTGCTTCTGTAACAACTTGAAATACAAGTTCAATTAATATAACGCGCGGGCCTTCGAAATCCCTAATGAGAAGGAAATTTATTTAAAGAATTAACATCAACAAGATAACCGGGTTGTAATCTTTTAAAGCCATCCTTAACAACTTTAAAGCTTTTGTTATGTGAAACTCAACAGCTTTTGTTGAAATACCCAGCTTTTCTGCAATTTCCTTGTGCGATAAATTTTCGTTACGACTTAATTCGAAAACACATCTCGTCTTTTCAGGTAGTTCAGCAAGCGTACAAGCTACAATTTCTTGTATCTCGACCGAAAAAATCTCTTCAGGATCACATGCTTCAAGGGTGGCAATTTGCAAATTTAACTTCCAGTTGTGATGGTTGGTTAATTTTTCATTTACATCAATTATTGTTTGTTCATGTCGTAAGTAACTAATGCTTTTGTTCTTAATGATGGTCAGTATATAAGCAGGAGGATTGGTATCTGCGCTTAAATTTTCCCTGTTTTCCCAAAAAGATGTAAATGCTTCAATGGTGTAATCTTCAGCAACGCTCTTTTCTTTCACATAAGTATGTGCGAAAAATACAAATCGTTGAAAATACTGTTCAAATAATTGATTGAAGCCTTTAATATCTAATTGGTACATCTTAGAACTGTTACTTAAACATGTATGAATCTTATGCCATAGAGTAATTTAGATTTGTCACAAATATACAAACATAAAATAAAAACACGTTATAATACGACAAGTTCATTTTCTATTTTTTTATGATTCTGATGCAAATAAGCTCATTACCCGCTGGTAAAGCACATTTGTTAAAAGACTTAAATTTTCACCTTACTCATTGATAATCTGCTTTCTTCTGCCCGGAAGCCCATGACATGACTTTCGACTGAAGCGTCAATGGTGCTCGACAGAACTGAAGGATTATTGTTGCCCACAGCTTGAATAAAATCACGTACTAATCCCAGGTCACCACCACCGTGTCCTGCATCTTTGTAGGCTTCCAGTTCTTCAACTTGCTTGTTCCACACTGTTTTTTTATGACTACGGAAATCGGTAATCACGAACTCAGTCATGTCGCCCACAATATCTCCTTTCGTTCCCATGATACGGGTGCGGCGACCGGAATAGGAGGTGAGCGCTTCCATGCTGAAGGAGGCCGTGATATCACCATCGAAAACCATATTTGCCACATAATGATCCGGCTGGTCGTTATCACATTGAAAAACACAGCGACCGTAGTTTGTTGTGCGGAGTTTTTCTTTGATTAGTTCGTCTTTTACTTCCGGTAAATCAAACACTTTTAACATGCGTTTACGACGAACATAAATATCAACAGCCGAAAATGGGCAGGTCGATTCATGTGGACAACCATCGATACAATAAGCAGTTGCTCCGGCAGGCATTCTCGAAGCTTTAAAATAAGTCAAACTGCCATCTGCAGATATTTGGGTACAAGGTTTTCCAACTATCCAGCGGATGATGTCTAAGTCGTGACAGGATTTCGCTAAGATAATCGGCGTGGTTTTCTTCGAGTTGTGCCAGTTGCCACGAACATAAGAATGTGCCATGTGGTCGAACAGGATAGGTTCGAGATGTTGTACGCTAATCACATCGCCAATCACACCAGAATCGACCGCTTGTTTTAATGCTACAAAATAAGGGGCATAACGCAACACGTGGCAAACCGCTACGATTCTATTGTGTTTCTTTGCAGCAGCGAGGATGTCGGTACATTCTTTTTCAGTTGGAGCAATGGGTTTTTCGAGCAGTACCTGATACCCTTTTTCCAATGCCAACATGCAGGGGGCATAATGCACATCATCCGGCGTGCTGATAACAACTGCATCAGCCAATTGGGGCTTTTTGAATACTTCTGAAAAATCGCCAAACCGGTTTTCTTTTTTGACATTGAAAGCATCAGCCATCATTTCCCTTCTTTTTTCATTGATATCTGAAACACCAACGATTTTCATGGCGTTAGGGTACTTTTTTGCATAGGTAGCATAAGCATTACCCCTTCCTCCGGCTCCAATGATAATTACTGTTACCGGTTTGGTGACTTTTGCTTCAAGTCCCTGTACATTGGCATTAAAGATGTCGAATTTCTCTCCCGGTTTTGGCATGATATTTTTATCACTTGGCGCCGCATTTAATAAGGTTTTATTAACTCCAAGCACTGTTGCTCCTCCAAGCGTCCAGGCCACTCGTTTTAAAAAGTCAAGTCTGTTCATATTCAATTATTTATTTTTAATGGTTGGATTTATTTTTTAGTATAAATTTAATTTTATTGAATAATAGCCATTATAATATCCATAACATTTGTTTGAGTTGAACCGGTAATGATATGTCCACCTGTTTTGCTGAAAAAATGATATGAGTCTGCCTGTTCCAGATACTGAGATGCATCTATTCCTTTTAATTTTGCATCTTTGGTTGTTGTGCAATTAACCACAGCGCCGGCAGCATCAGTCGGTCCGTCAGTACCATCAGTCCCGGCACAAAGAATTGTCACATCTGGTTTATTTTGAATCTTCGTTGCTAAATAAAGCGCCAGGTGCTGGTTTCTCCCTCCAAGTCCATCGCCTTTGACCTGTACAGTTGGTTCACCTCCAAATAAAAGACAAACTGGCTGTCCATTTTTTTTATTGACTGAATATTCATCCATCGTGCTGAGGATAAAATCAGCTACTTTCACATAGTCATCTTGCAGGTTGTCGGCAATAATGTATGTTTCGAATCCTTCTTTTAAAGCAAAATCAGCAGCCGAATTCAGTGCAATTTTGTTACTACCCAACACGCAATTTCGGGTGGTTTGAAAACAAGGGTGTGTGTGTTCAGGAGTATCTGGAATGACGCCAGCTTTTCCGAACAACAATCGTTTGGTTACTGACTCCGGCAATTGTTTGTGAAGCAAATACTTCTTCATTATTGTATAAGCATCAGAAAAACTCGAATTATCGGGCACCGTTGGTCCCGAAGCAATTACATCCAATGGATCGCCTACTACATCAGAAAGAATCAGGCTAACTGCGTTTGCAGGATAAATTATTTTAGCAAGTTGGCCGCCCTTTATTGCTGATAGATGTTTTCGGATTGTATTAATTTCTATGATATTTGCACCTGATTTTACGAGTAATTCATTTGTTATCCGAAGGTCATCAAGACTTATTTCAGAGGGTGTATCAACCAGCAGTGCAGAAGCACCTCCAGAAATCAGGCAAATAACCAAATCGTTTTGCTTTGCCTGTTGTGCTATCTTCAGTATCTCTCTCGTAGCAGTCAGTCCGTTTATATCCGGAATCGGATGAGCTGCTTCAGATAGTTTAATGATATCCAGTGCACAGCCATGATCATATTTTGTCACCACATGTCCTGCCGTAATCCTGTTGCCCAATACCCGTTCGGTTTCCAGTGCCATCAGGGCGGCGGCTTTCCCGGCTCCAATGACATAGATATGATTGATGTTACGGAGATCATAGGACTCTCCGCAAATTGTCAGCACATCACCGGACAAGGTCATTTGAGCATGTATCAGTTTGTCGGGCAACACGCTGTCGACACCTGCAAGGAATATTTTCTCAGCCAGCTTTCTCATATCAACCCAACATAAATTTTGATGCAATCCAGACACAGGCAAAAACAGTAATACCCATGATTGCCGTTGCTGAGGTATAAACTTTCAGCGTTGTATTCATGCTGATGCCTGTGAATCGCGATACCACCCAGAAATAGGAATCGTTGGCATGTGAAACCATCATGGAACCGGCTCCCATGGCAAGCATGGTCAGCAGCTTTCCTGTTTCAGAATCTAATCCGAGCGAAGGCAGCATGGGGGTAACAAACGAAGCCGCCGTGATGATGGCTACGGTGGATGAACCCTGTGCTGTTTTCAGCAGGAAAGCAATCAGAAAAGGCACTGCCAGTCCCATACCGGTTTCAAGCAATAAGGATCCGGCATACGCTCCGATTCCGGTTTCTTTAATGACTAATCCGAACATGCCTCCAGCAGCAGTAACCACCAATATCGGTCCGGCTTTTTGAATGGCTCCTTCGATTAAATTGTTCAGCAAACTGATTTTCGGTTTGCGGATTAATAGTAAAGACAACAATACACCGACGAGCAGGGCAATGACGGGTTGTCCCAGAAACACAAGGGTATGTACCAGTACATTGGTTTCCGGAGCACGGAATACCGTTAACAAAGAACCAACTGCAATCAGTAAAATCGGTACAACCACGGGCAGGAAGGACAGACTTACAGGAGGTAAATCTACCTGCTTTTGGGTTTCGTTTTCGGTGAGTTCATATTCATGAACATCTTCTCCTTTCCCTTTTGTTGTTTTCCATTTGATCCACCAAAAAGCCGTCAGGGCACCCGGAATCGCGGCTAATGTTCCCAGTAAAATGAGGTTTCCCAGGTTGGCTTCCATGATTCCCGCAGCAGCCAGGGCTCCCGGATGAGTCGGAATGAGGCAATGAACCGAATAAAGTGAGGTGGCCAGTACAAAAGCAACGAATGGCAGCGCCACCTTTGCTTTTGCACTGAATGACCTCGCAAGTCCGCTCATGATGATAAAACCTGAGTCACAAAAGATGGGCATTCCGGCAATAAAACCGGTCAGTCCCATCGCCGAAGCGGCGTTTTTGGCGCCTGTTTTCGACAGAATAAAGCCGGCAATACTTGCTGCACCTCCCGTTTGATCAAGTACCACGGCAATAATAGCCCCGAATATGATCAAAAAACCGATGGAGGCCATGGTATTGCCAAAGCCCTGTTTCAATACTTCTATGACACTCTGCTCGGGTAAGGTCACAATGGCCAGTAAAAGCGATACCGCGAATAAGGACACGAATGCATTCAGCCGGACTACCGAGGTCAGCAGAATGATCAGCACGATGCTTACTATGACCAGAACAGAAATGGTGATGATACTCATAATAATTGATTCAAAATGACACGAACCTGCACTTGTTAACTAAACACGAATCTACTTTATAACTGAGTCTGTACTTTGATATTTAAAATCAGTGGTTTGTGGAATAGTTGTTTGGCTTCTTCCTGTCCGATTTTTTGTCCTACTCCTTCCACATTTACAAATGTTTGTGTATCATCATACATTTGTACAATTTGCATGATGCCGTAATATAATTTACCGCCTTTGGTGTTTTTCAGGATGATATAGTCACCCGCACGATAGTTTTCAGCCATTGCACTGGTACCAGAAGTTCCTGCATTCGTCCTTCTGCGTGCATAATTTTGCGGACTTAGGGTTGTTGGGTTGTTTTGTTCGCCCAGGGTTGAGTTATCAAGTGTGGTCTGAATTTTACCTAATTGATAGTAAGCCTTCAATTTTGCTGCTTCAGTTGTGGCTTCATCGTTGATTACAAGGAAAAGTGAATCCACAAACTTATAGCGGGCTTCGTTCCAGTCACCTCCTATCCATGAACCGGCAATAATTTTAAACTGGGTGGTATCAATATTCGCCTGACGAATAGCATTTCCACCGATTTCATATAAGTCACACTGACGACCGGTGGTTCCTCCTCCCAGTTGAGATGTCCATAGATTGGAGAACATATAACCGCGCTGACTACCGATATAGGCTTTGTTGGCTGTGTTCTGTAACACATTCAGAAAACAGAAACTACCATTCTGTCCCTGTACCGAACGTAGTTCATCGGCTGAGAGGACATGTTTTATCTCACCGTTAATTTCAGTTCCATGAATCGAGAAGAATGATGGTGTGTTGGCCAAGGCGCCGGTGTTGGGCGTAGTGTACACATCCGGCATATTTTCAGCATTCCACACCAATGTGTCGGCACGTAAAATAACTTGTCCCACGAAAGCCGAACCTTTGGCTTCGCCGGTAACCGTGGTTACGGGGATGTATGCACTTTTTGATGCATCGCCCACCACCACTTTTACTTCAATGTGACTGATTTCCTTGCTGTCGACAAAATACTCCATATTCAGGTTGACAGTAGAAGCACCTTTGGCCAGGTATTCTTGTGCATCTCCTTTGGCAGTATAGCTTTTGTTTTCCTGTTTTACTCCGGTGAAGAATATTCCAGTTATGGGTTTGTCGGCGGTTACTGTTCCGGTAATCTCAACTGCACTAGCAAAGGTCAGTGATTCAAAACTTGTTTGATCCAGTGCGAACTGTACATTTGCTTCTTTGATCTCATCTTTGTCGCAGGCTACAAACAGGGTCGTCGTAGCAATTAAAATACTCAGAAATACAAAATTAAGTTTTTTCATGATGATAATTTTTATTGTTGATTGATGTTATATGATTAACTGTTTATTTTTTCAGACGGATGACTGAGGATACCGGGAAATGGTCTGACAGCTTACATTCAGTATCGACCGCTGTTTTAACTAAACTGAATGTCTCTTTCGGATATCCGTAGATATAATCTATTTTGATTCCCGGTTTCATGGTCGAAAAAGTCAACACGGTATCAGTGGCATTGAACCACTTGGTAAAACCTTGCTGAATTTCTTCGGAAGTCGGTGTGGCATTCAGGTCACCGGCCAGGATAATGGGTGTTTTGATTTTTCTGATTCTTTTGTTGATAAACCTGATTTGTTCTTTTCTTGCTTGGGCTGAAGATACTTCGAGGTGTGTGGAAATAAAGGTGAGCACGGATTGGTCCGGCATTTCGATTTCAGCAATTAACATCGTACGTTGTTCGTTTTTTGGATTGGAATTGGGGAGTAGAACCCGTTCACTTTTGATAACAGGATATTTTGAAAGGATTCCAACGCCGTAATATCCACCTCTGTAATCAATGGCTTTACCATAAATGCCAAACATGCCCGTATGATAGGCTAATTCGTTTACAAAAGCTTTCCCGGCTTGTTTGGGTGCACGTTCGCGAGTTGTTTTCCAGTCGCATTCCTGGAGCGCAACAATGTCGGGTTGTTGCTGGCTGATATAGGATGCCATCTCCTCCAACGAAGACAGTTCGCCGAAACGCAGGTTAAAGGACATCACGTTTAATTCGGTTATTTGCGCTGATAAAGCCGCGCAGCATGCAATGGTTAATGCTAAAAATAACTTTCTGAATCTCATATTATTATCTTTTTAATTTAAATATTCAATTTTACACTGATACATAGGCAGGTTACCGATGTTGTTCGATACCACTTCCCTGGCAACAAAACTGACCGGTGTCAGGATGAAAATCTCACGGTTTTTACCTGCTGTATTGGTTGCGTAAAACGATAACCTGAAATCTTTCAGGTGGTATTTCAGATATTCTTTCATTTCAGCGCTTATGTTTTGTTTAACCGTGCCAATCATAATTTTGTTGGTTTTTAATCCATCTCCAAGTATTTTGACTAAAGCAGGGAATTGCATTTTATCATCAAGTTTACATGTTATCAACGCAACAACAACCGGATTCCCTAATGGCGCCATCAGGGTACACCCGCCGACAAACAAGGTGTCGGGAATAGCAGCGCCTTCAAAAACGTTGATAATAGGTCGAACGATCATTCCTGTTCCCTGCACGAAGCTTTCATTTAAAGTGTTTTGCACGAAGAATGATTTGGTTCTTGTTCGCCAGCCTATTTCCACGACGGGAGAAGTCTGTCCAATAAAAGCATCCGACCGATCAAATAAATAAGCCAGAGAAGTAGTAGTATTGTTTATATGATTGACAACCAAATCAATTTCATTGTCCTGAAACAAGGTCTCCTCATTCAGTCGTGAGTAAAATTCGACAGTGAATGTATTACGATTGTTAATTTCTGAAGGAGGAGCCGGAGCTTCATAACCTTCATCAACCACAACCGGATCTTTACAGGAAAAAGTAAAGCAGGTGATGCCAACGAGCAGTAAAGCGATGTATTTAAATTGTATATTTTTCATTTCTTATTCATTACAGGTGTTCGACATCAGCCACGATAAAACAATGGTCGGATAAGCCCGGGTTACATACGATTTCATAACTTTTTCTGATCCAGGTTTTAGGATAACCCATTACATAATCAATGCGTTTCGTCGGGTTCGTACTGGATATGGTGTTACCGGTACCCTCACCGATATCCTGCCATTTGAATTTAGCATAATTCATGGTATCAGAATCCGGAGTTGCATTGAAGTCTCCTATTAACAAGGTAGGAAGTTCGTTGTTAGTCAATATGTTTGTATTGATGGTTGCCAGCATACTGACACGTACCTGTTCATCGCTCGAAACATCGAGGTGAGTTACGGCCACCCTGACTTTCCGTTTATCCGGCATCATCAGATCTATCCATGAGCAAGCTCTCATTTCACTGGCTCCTGTCGGTTTTGTCGCGATGGTGCGTGCGTTGTAAAACGGATATTTGGATAAGATGGCATTGCCGATATCTCCGGATGCATATGTAAATGCTTTCCCGTAATAGGGAAACATCCCCAGCTTAACCGCCATTTCCGTTAATAAGTCTTTGTTTCCGTTTCGGGTAGTGAAATTATCCATTTCCTGGAAAACCACTACGTCGGGATTGTACTGACGAATGAAGTCACTGTAAGCATTCGCGTCGAAATTAGCAGGTTTTCCTCCTTCCTTCATATTCATCGATATCACACGAAGTGATAAGTTCTGTGCCATAAAAGCGGGTGAAATGATTACCCAGAGAATCAGTAATATGTTTTTGTTTAATATCATATATCGTTCGTTTTTGCCAGACCTGTCAGGTTTTAAAAACCTGACAGGTCTGAATTTTATCAATCCCAACCCGGATTATTGGGTCGAAGATTTGGATTGCGTTGCATTTGAGTAAATGGCAAAGATAATAAGTAATGTTTAGCCGGATTGAATGTCCTGCCGGATTCAATGATCAGATATTGTTCACCACCTTCATTTTTCCATTTTAGGGTTTTTAATATTCCATCTGGCAATTTGTTTGGGTCAAGCCAGCGACGGTTTACTCCAAGTAAATCCTTACCCAGCACATCTGCTTCTCTCCAGCGAATTAAGTCGAAGTACCTGTGTCCTTCAAAAAACAGTTCCACGGTTCTTTCTCTCCTGATTTCTGTGCGTAAATCGGAACCAGCGGGTATGTTTGACAGGGTCAGGTGTACCATGCCAACCCGGTCTCTCAACAGGTTGATGGTACTGTCGAGTGTAGGCTGGGTAACAGCACCTGCGCGTTCACGGGCTTCAACGTAGTTTAGTAAAACTTCAGCATAACGGAAGAAAATGATGTCGTTATCGTCCTGACTAACCTGACCCACTTTCGTTGGTTCAACATATTTATAAAGGTAATATCCTGAATAAGTCATGCATCCGTCTTTATCATTGGAAAATTTCGGATAAGTAAACATGGATGGGTTGGTATTATTCGGATTTCCATCTTTTCTTCCTTCCCATGGTGTGTTGGGAGGTAGGATGGATTGTTTCATTCTTGGATCACGGTTTTCAAACACTTCTTCATAAGTGTTCACGGTTGCTGGATTCCATATATTTCCATCAATAGTAAGCCAGGTTTCTATCATTCTTTTTGTCGGAGCAAATCGCGAGTAATCGTTTGGCACCCAAAGTTCGCGTGACAGGTTATGTGAAGTTTGGGCATCATCTCCCAGGTCAAAATTGAACACGTAAGCCAGGATGGTTTCCTTGTTGGTACTTATACGTGATGCCCTGCCGGTAAAATTAAAGAGGTTGCGGTAGTCATTCGCCGGATTGCCGGTTGAATAAAGTTCGTACCCAAGTCCCATAGCCCTTTTGGCCGCACTGGCAGCTTTGTCCCACTGTTCGTTGTAAAGGTAAATTCGTGATAATAAAGTCAGCGCAGCACCCTGTGAAATGCGCCCGAACTGAGCAGAAGCAGGAGCAATGAATGCCGGTAAATTTTGGTATGTCTTTTCCAGATCAGCAGTAATACTATCAATAATTACAGCTCTCTCGTCCCGACCCCGATACACATCCGGAGAGTTTACATTCAGCTCCTTTGTGATGTAAGGTACATCTCCGAAAAGAGAGGTCAATACCCAGTAGTCATAAGCCCTGAAAAAATAAGCTTCTGCTGCATATCGTTCCCGGATGCTTTCAGAAACTGAAACGGCCCGCTTGTAATTGTTTAAGAAATAATTACAACGTCCGATATTGTAATATGCCCTGATCCAGATATTGTTTATCTGTGAAATATCAGTCGAATAATTTCCTCCTCCAATGGTACGATATGCGGTGGTGATAGACCAGGGAGCCATCTCACCCATTGATTCAACCATATTTAACAGATCTTTTCCGTTCATGGCGGTGTACAATGCATTAGCAGCACTGACCAGATGCGTTTCACTCTGCCAGAAATTGTCGTTGGTAAGTGTGTCAAATGGTGGTCTTTCCAGGAAATCATCATTACAGGACAGTATCGTGAATATGGAGAATAATATAATTATGTACTTTTTCATAACTGTATGTTATTTAAATTACTCAGTATTATTTATTGAAAAGTCAGGTTTACGCCGACAACAAAAGTTTTGATTTGCGGATAATATCCACCACTTGAAATCGGCGTCTCCGGATCATAAGCATAGAAAAAATTACTCATTGTGAGCAGGTTGTCTCCGGATACATAAATTCTGCATTTTTCAATTCTTGCCTTTTTTGTGATTTCAACCGGCAGGGTATATCCTAACTGAACATTTTTAAGTCGCAGATAAGAAGCATTTTCCATCCAAAAAGTGGAGAAAGTGGACTGATTGAAACTGGTGTTATAAGTCAGTCTTGGATAAGCTGCATTGGGATTTGGATTAGAAACCACGTTGTAGCGCTCCAGGTGAATTTTCTGCGGATAAGCAGCCATGTCCTGGAAGGCATGACGAGCTGTTCCGGTCAGGTATCCGTCAGCTTCTCCAACCCCTTGCAAAGCAAATGAAAAATCAATGTTTTGATACATCAGATCTGTTTTAAAGCTGTAAGTGTAACGTGGAATGGCGCTGCCGAGTACAACCCTGTCGTATTCAGGTGATATTCTTCCATCGGGAACACCCTGCGGACCATTGATGTCTTTGTATTTAATATCACCGGGTTGGTAATCAGGACCAATTACTACAGGCACTTTCGGACTATAATATTTATCTTCATATTCATCATAAAGCGTGAAGTCATCCGGAGTCATCAGTCCTTCAGCAATATAACCATAAAATGCATCAATAGGATCTCCAACCTGACGAATTTGATATGAACCTAAATCTGGTGAAGTTTCACCTAAATCAGTGATTTTATTTTGTACATCCGATAGGTTAAAAGACATTCCATACGACAATTCCCCTATTCTATCGCGCCAGGAAACATCTACTTCCCATCCACGATTGTTTACAGCTCCCACATTTTGTTCTGATGGACTGGCTCCAATCTGATGTGGATAATTGAGTTTTAATAGAATACCTTTGGTGTTTTTATTGTACCAGTCAAATGTGATGTTTAACCTGTTTTTAAGCAATGTAAGATCGAAACCAACATCCAGCATGTCAATTTTTTCCCAGGTAAGCGATGGATTAGCAAGTGTGGTTTGTGTGTAACCGGAAGTGCCTTGTGTACCAATAGCCGATAATCCGGTCACTTCGTTGAGTACTGATAAATATGGATAATCAGTTGATCCAACATATTGGTTTCCCAACATCCCCCATGAAGCGCGTAATTTAATGTTATCAAAAACATCCCGGGTGAAGTGCATAAAAGATTCTTCACTTAGCCTCCAGGCACCGGATACAGAAGGAAATAAACCTCCTCTGTTTGATTTATGAAAACGGGATGAGAGGTCATAACGCAAGTTGAACTCAACCAGATACCTGTCATTGTAATTGTAATTTAACCGGCCAAATCCGGAACGGATAGCCCATTGCGATGCTCCACCAGTATTACTCATCCCTTCTTTTGAACCGAGGTTGAGGGTAGGGTTCTGCTCGGTAATCAAATTGATGCGGGAACCTTCAAACTGTCTCAATACCGACCATTCCTGAGAAAAACCACCAACACCCGAGATTTTATGTTTATCGATATCAAATTCGAAATTTGATTGTATAATCAGGGTTTGTTGTCGTTGCCGAACATCATTGTTATTCAAACTGTTTGGATTATTGAAGATGTATAAGGGGGTTTCAGGCGTTTCAGGATTAGTGAAGGTAATTGATTTTCTCAATACCTGAGTAAGAGAATTCCTGTTTACAATGCTGTATGTTGCCGAAATATCCCATCCTTTTAATAAATCTATCTTTGCAACACTCATCAGCGACATTTCATCCGCATCGAGATTAGTACTTCCCCCATCGTATAAAATGGCTACCGGATTGGTATTCCCGCCTCCGTAAGCCCATGAACCATCGGTAAAATAAACCGGTACATTCGGGGCAATACGCATGGCGGTATAAATGGCTCCACCTCCGCTGGTAAGCGAACCAACCGGTGAAACTATGTTACGCATGGTGTAACCTATGTTGGTGCTGATTTCTACTTTATCCAACAAGCGGGAATCTACTTTGAAACGAAGGTTGTGGCGTTGTTCCCCGGTTGAATTGCCGACCGTTAATCCGGCCTGATCAAAATAACGATATGACATCAGGTAACCCGAACGTCCCAGGTTTCCGTTTACATTG
>JAQWCZ010000297.1 GCA_028705705.1 Paludibacter sp. | reverse complement strand
GTTTTACTATTTTTTGCATGACGGGCAATCGTCCCGAAACAGGGAGCCATAAACGCCATCCAATAGCAGAAAATCACCTTGTCGGGAGCTTTCTTTTTAATCGATCTTCCGGTTTTGATCCAGGACGAAGGATTCACTGCATTAATCATTCGGGTGATTTTCAAATCATCTGGTTTGGGCTCGGATGAAAACTGCGTTTTACCGGGAAATAAAAATCCCGGATATTGCAGGGTAAATGTGATCATTTCCACTTCATGTCCTTCCTGCTGAAACTGACGTGCAAGTCGCTCATTATAAGCTGAAAGTCCACCGCGATAAGGATATGTTGTTCCGATGATGATGATGTGCATGGTTGATTTTATCGTTTTAGAATTCTGAATCTGGTATGCAAAATTACAAAATTATTTAAATGAGATTCTGTAAATTCCACATTTGCACCTCATTTTAATCTTTTTTTATGCAAATAATTTGATTTCCCGATAAAAAATCACTTAATTTGCAGTCGGAAAAAATAAATAAAAACGATATCGTAATGAAAAACTTCCTGAAATACTTAGGCTCGATTATTTTATTGATTGGCACTGCTTTACTGACAGTTTATTACTTCAAGAATACGGCAGAAAACACCTTGTTAATCACCGCAGGTGCATTGATGGTTTGTGGTCTAATAGCCCACGTTGTCATCAATAAATACGTTGAATAATTAAAACAACCCGGGTTTTCGCTGTCTGGCTTCTTCCAGTGTAAGCAGGCTCGCCTGTAGTTTTTGTTTTTCTCTTAACTGCTGATATTCATTTGCTACTTCTGATGTGAACGATCCGATGGTTTTAGGATTCATCAACTGTGATACAATGTGAGTATTCACAGAAGCATCTTTCACGTATACGACCGGACCAGTATAATTCGGCGAAATTTTGACTGCCGTATGAATCTTGGATGTTGTAGCCCCTCCAATCAACAGTGGTATTGTTAACCCTGCTTTTTCCATTTCGGCAGCCACCACACACATTTCTTCCAGCGAAGGAGTTATCAGTCCACTTAATCCTAATAAATCCACCTTTTCTTCGATGGCTGTTTTGATGATTTTTTCTGTCGGCACCATCACGCCCAGGTCGATGACTTCGTAGTTGTTACATCCCAGCACCACCGCCACAATATTTTTCCCGATGTCATGCACATCCCCTTTTACCGTAGCTATCAGAAACTTACCGGCAGAAGAACGCTGACCAGGCACTTTCTCGGCTTCAATGTAAGGCTGTAAAATGGCCACTGCTTTCTTCATCGTACGAGCGGTTTTCACCACCTGAGGTAAAAACATCTTACCTTCCCCGAATAAATCTCCGACAATATTCATCCCACTCATCAATGGTTTTTCAATGATGTCAAGGGCGGTATCGTATTGAGCAAGTGCTTCCTGCAAATCTTCTTCAAGAAAATCGCTGATGCCTTTGATTAAAGCATACTCAAGTCGCCCCTGCAACTCACGGGTACGCCATTCATCCACCTTTTTA
The DNA here is from genome assembly GCA_028705705.1 of Paludibacter sp. Classification (GTDB taxonomy): domain Bacteria; phylum Bacteroidota; class Bacteroidia; order Bacteroidales; family Paludibacteraceae; genus Paludibacter. The sequence continues at coordinate 1,633 of JAQWCZ010000297.1, read as the reverse complement.
GCAGCAGAAACCGATTCTGAAGCCGACATTTTAATCTTTTCAGCATAATCAACCAGGCGTTCAGTGGCATCCGGGCGACGGTTCAACACCACGTCTTCAACATATTCAAGTAATTCCTCGGGGATTTCTTCATAAATCTGTAACATGCCGGCATTTACAATACCCATGTCGAGTCCGGCACGAATAGCATAATACAGGAAAACTGAGTGTATCGCTTCCCGCACCACATCGTTTCCACGGAAAGAAAACGACAGGTTACTGATGCCCCCACTTATCCGTGCAAAAGGTAAATTTGCCTTGATCCATTTTACCGTTTCGATGAAATCAATGCCGTAATTGTTATGTTCCTCGATCCCCGTGGCAATTGCCAGTACATTCGGATCAAAAATAATGTCACTAGCCGGGAAACCGGCTTTTTCAGTCAGCAAACGATACGCACGCGAACAAATCTCTGTTCTGCGCTCAAAAGAATCTGCCTGTCCCTTTTCATCAAAAGCCATTACTACGGAAGCCGCACCATAGGCACGAATTTTTTTTGCCTTGCGGATAAAGTCCTCTTCTCCTTCTTTCAAACTGATGGAGTTCACAATGCACTTACCCTGAACACATTTCAATCCGACTTCAATCACTTCCCATTTGGAGGAGTCGATCATGATGGGCACTTTCGATATCTCCGGCTCCGATGCGATGTAATTGAGGAAGGTCGTCATTTCCTGACGGGCATCCAGCATCGCGTCATCCATGTTGATGTCGATGACCTGCGCACCGTCTTCGACCTGCTTTCTGGCTATATTAAGCGCTTCTTCGTATTTTTTCTCGTTGATGAGACGCAGGAAGATCCGGGAACCGGCTACATTGCATCTTTCGCCAATGTTGACAAACAGGGAATCGCTTTTGATATCGAGGTGTTCTAATCCTGACAAATGCAGGGTTCCCTGGTCGGCATCCTTACTGACCGGAGTACGCAATTTCCCAATTTTGATTAATTGCTGATAGGCAGCGATATGTTCGGGAGTCGTACCACAGCATCCGCCGATGATATTAACTAAACCTTCTTCCAGATACTCCCTGACTTGTTCAGCCATTTGCTCCGGACTTTCATCATATTCGCCAAACTGATTAGGCAAGCCGGCATTGGGATACGCGCTGACATAGCATTTGCTATAATTAGAGACTTCCTACAGATATGGCTTTAAGTCTTTCGCACCGAAAGAGCAGTTCAAGCCTACCGACAACACATCTACATGGCCAACAGAAGCCAGAAAAGCCCGGATGGTTTGTCCGGACAAAGTTCTGCCACTGGCATCAGCCACTGTCACTGAAATCATCAGCTCCACTTTTTTACCCAACTCTTCCATAGCCAGATTCGCCCCGAAAATGGCAGCTTTGGCATTCAGCGTATCAAAAATCGTTTCAATCAGAATAGCGTCAACCCCACCTTCAATCAGAGCCAGTATTTGTTCCTTGTACGCCTCAACCAACCGGTCGAAAGTCACGGCACGATAAATTCGAAGGAAATATTACCCGGTTTTTTCGGATTCACCCAGTATAATGCCATCAACCTGTTCGATAACGTGGCAATCAGAAACGACGAATCGGATATTCCGCTTATCCGTTACGATTTCTACCAGGT
>JAQWCZ010000029.1 GCA_028705705.1 Paludibacter sp. | reverse complement strand
TTATTAATTGGACATATGGAAACGATGTTTACAACGCAACAAAACTACGCGGAAGTACACAGATGTACTCAAATAAGAATGTTCTATCAGAGAAAGGAATTCGTTATACAATGATTGAACCGGAAACGGGTGCCAGGGTGCTTGATCGTGATAGATTGAATGAATTAAATGCGAACGCAACTCTTCCTGCCATCAGTCAGAAAGCCGAAACTCTTACAGATTGGGCGATTGAAGACGGTTCATTTATTAGAATTAATACAATTTCCTTTGGGTATAATTTATCGAAAAACATTTTAAAGAAAATGCGACTTCGCAAACTGAGAGTTTATGCAACTGGATATAACTTATATACTTTTACAAACTACACAGGTTATGATCCTGAAGTTGATTCGCGACTAACAACCGTTGTAACTCCAGGTCTAGATTATAATGCTTATCCTCGTAGTCGTCAATTTATTTTTGGTGTAAATATTACATATTGAATATCTTAAACAATTAATTATATGAACAACTTTCATAAAACATTTGCAATATTATTTTGCATTCTTCCGCTTATGGTTTCATGTTCTGATTTTTTAGACATAGAACCTGAATCGCAATATATGGATGAGAATTTCTTTCTCACAACCGAACATGCCGAAATGGCGCTGTATGGAGTTTATAATTCATTGACTTCCACTGAATTGTACGGCAGGAACATAACTCAATATTATGATGTTGATAGTGATATAGCACAGATCTATGGTGGTGAGTCAACCGGAAAGCCAGATGGTGAAAGGCGAAGTATTGCCCGTTATGCATTTAATGCAGCTACCAAACAGCTTGATGTGGCATGGAATGCCTGTTACGAGGGGATTAATCGCGCGAATGTGTTGATTGACAGAGTCCCTAAAATGAATTTATATGAAAATGGTACTGAAGCAGAAAAGAAAATATTGAAAAGAATTTATGGTGAGGGACTAACTTTACGTGCCATTTTTTATTTCGATTTAATCCGTTTTTGGGGGGATGTTCCTTTCAAAACGACTCCATCCAAACATGGTGAAAATTTCGATTTGCCACGTACCTCGCGTGATAGTATTTACGATTATATTATAAATGATTTAACGAATGCAATCGAACTTGTACCCTGGGCCGACGAAGTAGCAAATGAAGAACGAATTACACGAGGTGCCGTAAAAGGAATACTTGCTCGTATTTGTTTGTATGCAGCAGGATATTCGCTACGTTGGGATTTAGAAACTGGCAATATAAACACACTAAAAGTGGCCACTAGAGACGATGAGGAAAGAATAAACGAATTATATGTAATTGCTCGTGATCAATGTGCAGATATTATTACCAAAGGAATTCACCGTTTGAATCCTAGCTATGAAAACTTATGGAAAAATGTGAGTAGAGATATGATAGATAGTGAATACAAGGAAAACATTTTTGAACTGGGATTTTTTAGTAAATTACTGGTGCAGAACGAGTCAGGATACTATGGTACTTACATAGGAATTCGTTCTAATTTAAACTCAAAATGGGGCAAATGTTCGGGTGGTATATGTGTTATGCCTCATTTCTATTATTTATTCGAAAGCGGAGATACAAGGAGGGATGTCTCTATTTCTAATATTGAATTTACTACGGCTTCCGATCAGACATTGACAAAGGGGACACCGTGTAAATTATTCAATCTTTACCCCGCAAAATGGAGAAAAACATGGTCGGATCTTCCAACAGCAGATTTGACCAATTTTAATTACCCTATGTTGAGATATTCAGATGTATTACTCATGTTTGCCGAATCGGATAGTCGAATTGCAAATGGATCTACACCAGATGCAATTCAGGCATTGAAGATGGTTAGAAAACGTGCTATGCCGACAAAAACAAGCCAGATCGACTCTGAAACTTATCCAACAGATTTTGAAGGCTTCTTGAACGTAATAATTAAAGAACGTGGTTTTGAATTAGCTTTCGAAGGTTTTCGTAAAACTGATCTGATTCGTTGGAATAAACTTGCGTCTGCAATTGAATACACGAGAACTGAAACCAATGCAATTCAAAACTGCTTTTCAACGAGCGGAAACAAAGCCTACGAAGGGAGTATTCCTCATTTACAAGGTGTTATAATTCCAAGAAATGTGTTCTATAAGTACGATGACAGCAAAGAGTTTGTTCAGGTAGATTTGTCAGGAACACGTCCCGATGCCGACTGGGGTAGTTCCCCGTGGCTAAATGCAAATTTCATGTCGAATATGAGCGTTTATGCCACCGGATTTAGGGAAAATCAATCCGAGCTGTTCCCAATTCCTACAAAAATAAAAGATAATTCTCCTGCAATTACACAATTACCGGGATATTGAAGAATAATATCTAAATGTAAAGTAGGCTAAAGAAATGATTTAATTTGAATAGAATTTGCATTTGTGCAAGATATTCATTGCGAAATGCTACTTAACCAATTTGTAATATAAAACAAAGATGATTAGAACTCGATATATGTATAAGTTAACGACATTTTTTTTCATTAATCTCTTTTTAATTTCCTGTACAAACTATTTTAAGGACTTCAATGTTAACATGCAGTATGCAACTGCTATCAAACAATCAAGTACCATAGTTTTTGAGGATGAATTTACTGGAAACTGGCAGGAGAAATGGTTTCTGGATGGTGAAAATGCGCAGCTTATAAACACACCCAATGGCTTAGAATTTTATGCGGGAGGATACAATAAACCAATTCCTGGTCAGCAGGTTCCGGAATATCATGCAACATTATGGACAAAACAGGTATTCGATGGAGATATTCGCATTGAGTTCAATTACACAAGGCTTGACACTGTAAATAGATTTGTAAACATTCTTTATATTTTTGCTGAAGGGAGCGGCATTTTACCTTACAACAAAGATATTTCGAAATGGAATGAATTACGTAACATTTCAGCAATGCAAGAATACTATAACAACATGAATGTTTATCATATTAGCTATTCTGCCTTTAATTCCAATGGTGATAGCATTACTGACTATATCCGCAGTCGTCGATACATACCTGATGGAAGGGGTCTTGAAGGGACAAAACTTACACCTGAATATTTTAACATTGGCATGTTTAAAACAAGTGTAAAACATCACATTACGGTTCTCAGCAAAGGTGATTACCTATTCATGAAAGTTGAATCACCAGAAAAGAACGGTTATTATTATTTTAATAAATCTCCTTTAGCTGTTATTAATTCTGGTAGAATTGGCTTAAGAATTATGAACTTTAGGGCGGCATTAATTTCCGGTTTTAAAATCTATAAATTAAATTAATTCAGATGAAAAAATTCAAGATTATATTATTTTTTATATTTCTAAGCCCTAATTTTTTTGCAGCAATTAATGTATATCCTACTTTTGAATCGTGCGGTATTTACATATCATACAAAGAAAACGCAAAGATACAGTTATTTTATAAAAAAGCTTGCGAAACAATATGGATAGAAGCTTATCCTCCAATATATGATAACGTAACTAAAGAATTCAGAGGTTCTATTGTTAAATTGGAAGAAGATACCGAATATGAAGTGAAAGCTGAAATTTACGACAACAATAGTATGAATAAAACGATACAAAGTACGGTATTTAAAACATGGAAATCGAATGTAAAAGTACGTCACACTATTCCTTTAAAAAAATTTAAAACTAAAAATACCTTTATTATCAATGGTTTAAAAGGGAGCGAAAATAATTGGATAAAAATTACGGGTGTAGATGATATCGATCTATCAAATTCAAAAGAAAATGCAGCTATTCATTTTTCGAATTGCAATTATGTAATTTTAGAGGGTGTTACAATTAAATGCGGTTCAAAAAACGGGATATTGATAGATAAAACAAATACAAACATTCGAATTGTTAACTGTGATATATCGGGTTGGGGACGCACAACAAACGTTTCAACAGAAGAAGGTGATATGATTGATAGCTCTACCCAAAAACCGATAAACTGGGATGCAGGTATCCGAATTGAGCAAGCTTTAAATATACTTGTGGAGCGTTGTTATATTCACGATCCGAAAGGATTAACCAATCCTTGGACAGGTAAAATATTGGTTGGTGATTTCAAAGGTAAAAGTTACGATTGGCTTCATCCGAAAGGTATGAATGGAATTTATATCCGTGATGCACAGGGTGGTATTGTAATCAGATACAATGATATAATTGGGAGTCAGCCCCACCGTTTTAATGATCCAATAGAAACAGCTCAAAATGGTGAACTGCACGGTGGATTTAATCGTGATGCTGATATTTACGGAAATGTTTTGGCATTTGGTCAAGATGATGGCATTGAACTTGATGGTGCACAATGTAATATCCGAATGTATAACAACAGAATTGAACAGGTTTACTGTGGAATCAGTTTGGCTCCAAACCGACGTGGACCTTCCTATATTTTCAACAATGTGGTTTTTAATCTTGGTGATTCAGAAGATAATGTTGGCGTTTCCATAAAAAACGGTGGAGGTATGGAGTATTCACAAGGCAGACAGTTCTTGTTTAATAACACATTGATCTCCAGATTCAACGGGATGAATGGTTCAGGTTTTGGAAAAGGGAATATAAATCGGGACATGTTTACCGCAACGACAAGAAATAATATCTTTTTGTCGGAAACAGACCCTTCGACAAACATACATGAAAAAGGGAAATCCATATCTGACAAGCAAAAATCAGAACACAATGATTTCGATTATGACATGATTGGTAACTTGGCTCTGACAGGTGGGAAAGGTGTGATATTAGCAAAAGATGGTGCTGAAAAGCATGGAATTTTTGCATCACCCGAATTCGCAGATTTTGACCATGCAGATTTTACAATAAAAGCTTCTGATCCAGGTATGGACAAAGGTATTGTGATTCCTAATTTCACAACAAGTTACAACGGAAATGCCCCGGATATTGGCGCTTTCGAGTATGGGGCTGAGTCTTCACTAATTCCTGTCCGGCCATTGAATATTAGTGCCAATAAATATTCAGTTAACCTAAAATTGCACAATGAAGAAGTTGTTACTTTTAAAGTTGGTGAAATTGGAAGTGGCAACAGGATTATTGTAAAAAAAAGTAATGATATGCATTGGCTTCACACAGAATTGAGTACTACTGAAATTAAATCAAATTCAGTTTTTACTTTGAAACTGAAAGCCACAGAAGCAGATTCTCGTCAAATAGGAATGATAATTATCCGTCTTGAGAATGGATTTTCAATACCAATATCAGTAAAAGTACTTTAAAATTAAAAATGAGAAAATGAAACAATATGTTTTCTTTATAATATTGGGATTTTTATTATCTCTACAAGCGATAAGTGCCAATGAGATTACTCCTAAAACATTGACTTCACCTGACAATAAATTAAAAGTTACAGTTACTTTTAACAAAGGTAATGTTGAATACTCAATCGAGCACTGTTCTACTGTCATATTAGAAAAATCTCCTTTGTCAATAACTTTATCTAATGGAGAAATGTGGGGTAAAAACGTTAAACAGGTAAAAGTAAAACAAAATTATGTAAAAGAAACATATCCTGCCTTTTTTTATAAGCGTAATATTGTAATTGATGAATTCAAGGAAATGATACTTACTTTTCCAGGAAACTATGGGATTGAATTTAGGGCTTACAACAATGCTATTTCCTATCGCTTCATTAGTAATATAAAAAATGATATTACAATTGAAAATGAAGAAGTTTTATTTAATATTCCTGAAAATCCTAATATCTACGCCACGTATGTAAACAGTAATGCCAAAAGTTTTGAAGATCAGATGTTCAACTCATTTGAAGATTTATATTACTACAAGCCACTTAGGTCACAAAACAGTAAAAAACTGATGACATTGCCAATTCTCTCCGAATTGATGGATGGTAAAAAACTGCTTTTTACTGAAGTAAATCTAAATGATTATCCGGGTATGTTTTTGAATAACTGTGAAGATAAATCTAGTTTGAGAGGAGTTTTCGCTAAGTATCCAAAAATAAAGACACAAGGTGGACACAATAATTTACAGATGCTTGTAGTAGAACGTGAGTCTTATATTGCCAAAACAAAAGGAACACGTAGTTTTCCCTGGCGGCTGTTATTTGTTTCAGAAAATGATGTTGATTTACTGAACAGTGATGTTGTTTATTGTCTTTCAGAACCATCACGACTTGGCGATATCTCTTGGATTAAGCCTGGAAAAGTAGCATGGGACTGGTGGAATGATTGGAATTTAAAGCATGTCGATTTTAAGGCGGGAATAAATAATGAAACATACAAGTATTATATTGACTTCGCTTCAAAGAATAAAATCGAATACGTAATATTGGATGAAGGTTGGTCTGTTCACCAGGCAGCTGATTTAATGCAGGTAATTCCCGAAATAAATTTGCAGGAGATTGTCGATTATGGAAAGAAACAAAATGTGGGAATAATTCTTTGGGCTGGGTATTGGGCGATTCATCGTGATATGGAAAAAATAATCGAGCATTATTCGAGAATGGGAGTCAAAGGGTTTAAAATTGATTTTCTCGATCGTGATGATCAGGAAATGGTAAATTTTGTATATGAAGTTTCAGATTTATGTGCAAAAAACAAGATGTTGATTGATTTTCATGGTACATTCAAACCCACAGGACTTCAGCGTACCTATCCTAATGTGTTAAATTTTGAAGGAGTAGCGGGGTTGGAGCAAATGAAATGGCAACCTAATAACTATGATATGGTAACCCATGATGTTACTTTACCATTTATTCGCATGTTCAATGGTCCAATTGATTACACGCAGGGTGCAATGCGAAATGCCCAGAAAAGTGAATATTTTCCGGTATGGTCGAATCCGATGAGTCAAGGTACACGATGTCGCCAATTGGCCGAATATGTGATATTCGAATCCCCTCTCAATATGCTTTGTGATAATCCTGTAAATTACATGAATGAGATAGAATGTACAAATTTTATTTCGGGAATCCCGACCGTCTGGGATGAAACTGTTGTGATTGATGCAAAAATAGGTGAATACATTCTGATTGCCAGAAAAAAAGATAATGTGTGGTATATTGGAGGATTAACTGATTGGAAAACAAGAGAGATTACTATTAATTTTGATTTTCTGAACCTAGGAGACTACAAAGTTGAGTTATTCAAGGATGGAATAAATGCAGACAAAAATGCCTCGGATTATTCTAAAGTGGTTTTCACACACAAAGCGAGCAATCCATTGCATATAAAAATGATGCAAGGTGGTGGATTTGCTATGAAAATAACAAAATGATGGATGGATTCAAATAATAAAAATGCTCAATGAAAAACAAAGCTGTTTTAATTATTACATGCGTAGCTTTATCGGGGAATTTTGCAAAAGCATCTACCAAAAAAGGGGATGATCGTCCTAATATTCTGTTTATTATTGCTGATGATGCATCTTTTCAACATTTTGGTGCTTATGGGTGCAAATGGGTAAGAACTCCTGCTTTCGATCGAGTCTCTCGCGAAGGTTTGTTGTTCAATAAATGTTATACTTCCAATGCAAAATCAACTCCTTCTCGTTCCTCAATTCTTACAGGATTATATTCTTGGGAATCAGGTGCTGCAGCTAATCACAATCCATATTTCCCCGAAGATTTGAAAGTTGTAACTGAATCACTGGCTGAAAATGGATATAATGTTGCTTTTACTGGAAAGGGATGGGCACCAGGCAATCCGGGAGAAAAAAATAATGAAAAACGTTTACTTACAGGTAAACCTTATCAAAAGAGAAAGTTGATTCCTCCGAGTACTGGGATTCACACTACAGATTACGTTGGCAATTTCAGCGATTTTTTGGATGAAGTTGAATCGGATAAACCCTGGTTTTTTTGGTTTGGATGTTACGAACCGCATCGTGCTTATGAATTTGGATCCGGTAACCGATTAGGAGGCAAAAATATAACTGATATTGATAATTTGCCACTTTTTTTTCCTGACAATCAAATTGTTCGAACAGATATGTTGGATTATGCTTACGAAATTGAATATTTCGACAAACAGATTGAAGGATATCTCATGGAATTGGAAAAACGCTCTCTGCTAGACAATACAATCATTATTATTACATCTGACAACGGTATGCCATTCCCTCGATGCAAAGGCAATAATTATGAATATTCAAATCACATGCCTCTGGCAATTATGTGGAAGAATGGGATAGTAAACTCAGGACGTAAAATAGATGATTATGTGAATTTCGTTGATTTTGCGCCTACCTTCATGGAAGTCAGTAAAAGTAAGGATATGAAGCTAAAACCAGGAAAAGGAAGGAGTCTATGCGACATTTTTTATTCAAAAAAGTCAGGAATAATAAATAATTATCGAAATTTCACCATTCTTGGACGTGAAAGACATGATTATGGACGCCCACAAAATCAAGGTTATCCAATTCGGGCAATTATCCAGAATGATTTACTTTATATAATTAACTTCAAACCGCAATTACTCCCAGCAGGTAATCCGGAAACAGGATATGCTGACTGTGACGGTTCTCCTACCAAAACTGAAATCTTAACAATGCAAATGGATAAAACCAATTCATGGTATTACAAATTATCATTTGAATTACGGAACAGGGAAGAATTATATGATTTATCCATAGATCCAGATTGTGTAATTAACTTGAGCGAAAATCAAAAGTATAAAAAAGCAAAAGAAGAACTGAAAATACTTTTATTATCGGAATTGGAAAATCAAAATGATCCTCGTGTTTTAAATGATGGTGATATTTTCGATAAATATCCTTATAGTGAGCCAGTCGGAGTTAATTTCTGGGAAAAAGTAACACAAAAAGAAATTTCAGAACCATGGGAAATCACGAAAGGATGGCTTAATCCAACTGATTATAGTACATATACTAAATAGAAAAAACTGTTACGAACTGTTTATTGAAAAGCATCTGGAGTATATTCACTTTAAATTACATATCTTGTTTCAGAAGATTCAATGAGAATTTTTCACAATTACTTACTTATCATTAATAAAGAACAATGATAATAAAACATATTTTTGAAAAAATAGCCTTGGGAGGTATGATTCCTTCTGCCATGTTGTTAACAACTATGCCACCTACAATTGCTCAAACTCAGAAACCGAATGTTATCTATATTCTTGGTGACGACCTGGGTATTGGTGAGCTCTCATGCTATGGAGAAACTAAACTCAGTACACCCAATATTGACCGATTGGCTATTGAAGGAATGAAATTTATGAATCATTACTCCGGAAACACCGTTTCAAGTCCTTCGAGAGCCGTTTTAATGACCGGTTTGAACCCGGGTGTTTGTTACATTCGGGGAAATATGGAAAATGAATTTGATTGTTCACTCGAACCTTCTATGGTTGTTCTTCCTGAAGTTTTTAAGGCAGCCGGTTATACTACCGGTGCTTTTGGTAAATGGGGCCTGGGTATAACCAACCATAAAGGAAAAGAAAATCCATTGAATAATGGTTTCGATTGCTTTACCGGTCCGGGATCTCAAACTGCTGCTCATAATTATTTCCCTTCATACATTGTGCGTAATGGGAAAAAACTGAAGCTCAAAAAAAATACTTATTCGCTCGACACCATTATGTCAGATGCCTTTACTTTTATCAGAAAAAACGCAAAAGCTAAAAAACCATTTTTTTGTTATATACCAACCATGATACCTCATGCCGGGATGATGGCACCTCCGGCTTTGCACGAAAAGTGGAGAAAAGTATTTCCTCAATTTGATAATGAAGTGTCGAATTTTGGAGGTCGTACAGTGGTTAATACTGTTGCCGGCTTTGCTGCCATGATGGAGTATTTAGATAGTAATGTGGGAACAATTCTCAATCTGCTCAAAGAATATGGTATTGATAAAAATACCATGATTATTTTTTCAAGTGATAATGGTGCACACAGCGCAGGAAATCATCTGATTGAGTTCTGGAATTCAACTGCTGGATTGAGAGGCAAGAAACGCGATTTGTACGAAGGTGGCATAAAAGCACCAATGCTTGTGAGATGGCTGGGAGTAGTTCCTCCCGGCTCAACCACTGACCATATTTCTGCTTTTTGGGACGTATTGCCAACTATCTGCGAACTTATAAAACAACCAATTCCAGAACAAAATACAGGAATTTCATTTTTGGAAACAATAAAAGGTCAACAGGCGAATCAAAAGAAGCATGATTTCTTGTTTTTTGAATTTGCAATTGATAAGAACGGTAAACAAAACGTGAAAAGCCAGGCTGTTAGAATGAATAACTGGAAAGCTGTGAAATTGGGAAAAGAAAGTATTGAACTTTACGACTTGAGTAAAGATCCAACCGAAAAAAACAATGTTGCAGCTGAAAATCCGGCTATTGTAACAAAGATGGAATGTATTATTAAGGAGTCGCATACACCCACGAAAGATGACAGTCCTAATATGAAAAAAAAGAAAAAAAAGATTTTATTGACGAATAAAATAACTGATTTTGAATTATAAAACCAGTTTTTAAGGGTCGACTAAATAAGAACAAAATGCAAAAAAAAATTACCTACTTGGTATTATTAACATCTTTCGGATTTTTTTACAATGCCAGCGCCCAAAGTCTGGTTACAATGAACGAAATAAAAGTCGAAGCTCCTTTTGAAATGCCGGCAATAAAAATTCCTGATTTCGAGAAATGCAAGAAATTATTCATTGTCGATTATGGAGCAGTGCCTGAAAACAGGGAAAAGACAACTCAGGCAATTGCTTTAGCCATTGAAGAAGCAAATAAAATGGGTGGTGGTACGGTTGTAATTCCCGAAGGTGAATGGTTAACTGGACAAGTTCATTTTAAAAGCAATGTTAATTTACAATTGAATAAAGGAGCGGTTCTGCTTTTCTCGGAAAATCCGGCCGATTATCTTCCGGCAGTACATTCATCATGGGAAGGTCTGGAGTGTTATAATTATTCACCGTTGATTTATGCCTATCAATGTAAAAATATTGCCATAACCGGTCAGGGAGAAATAAAAGCCAAAATGGATGTTTGGACAAAATGGTTTAATCGTACGAGTGGTCACATGAACAGTCTGAAAAGATTATATTATTTGTCTGCTAATAATATACCTGTAAACGAGCGTCAGATGATAAATGACACTGCCCATTTTCGACCACAGTTTATTCAGATTAATCGCTGCGAAAACGTCCTCCTGGATGGTATTAAAATTACAAACAGTCCTTTCTGGACTGTTCACCTTTACCTGTCGAAAGACATAGTAACACGAAAATTAAATGAGTATGCACATGGCAACAATAACGATGGAATAGATGTGGAAATGTGCCAAAACGTATTGATTGAAAATTGTGTTTTTGACCAGGGAGATGATGCGATAGTAGTAAAATCGGGCAGGAATCCGGAAGGTTGGCGAATAAAAACACCATCAAAAAATATTGTTGTCAGGAATTGCACCGTTAAAAAAGGACATCAATTACTGGCAATCGGCAGTGAACTATCCGGAGGAATTGAGAATGTGTTTGTGAATAACTGTACAGCAACTGATGACGGTAAATCAGACATTTTTCATGTTGTGTTTATTAAAACCAATGAACGAATGGGAGGATTTGTAAAGAACATTCATGTCAGTAACATTAATGCCGAAAAGGCTCGAAATGGAATTCTGGGTATTGAGACAGATGTTTTGTACCAATGGAGAAATCTTGTTCCTACAATTGAACGTAGATTAACACTGATAAAAGACATTTATCTCGAAAATATTAAAGTCAGGAATGTGGATTTTGTTGCTAAGTTAACAGGACAAAAAGAGTTACCGATTGAAAATGTTTTTCTAAAAAATGTAACTGCTGATACAATCCGTGGTAATCAAAAATATATTCAAAAGAATGTAATCAATTTTAATCACGATTCCTTCAATCCGTAGGAAAGCAACATCTTTATCATTACAGTGAAAAAAGGTATTTGTTCTTTGGATCTTGTTTTATTGTGTAGAATTCCAATCTTTTCCATTAACTTTGCAACCAAATTCTTTCCAACTGTATGTGGAATAAACTTGTATTGCTGCTCAGGAACGTTACTGCTTTCTTACAGAAAACATTACCTGTAATTTGGGAACTCATCAAAAAATGGTGGTTTCAATGCATTGAATGGAGAAAAAAACGGTTGGCTCGTTTTAAAACCTTGCCGTGGTATGCCAAGCTGGTCAACATAGTCGTTACCGGAACAATATTGTTCCTGATCTTTTTATTCCTCGTCGACATCAATTTCCTGTGGTTGTTTGGTAAATCTCCGGGATTGAGGAGCATTGGCAATCCCAATCAGAACGAATCATCCCTGATTATCAGTGCTGACAACCAGGTTATCGGGAAATATTATACAGAAAACAGAATCCCTGTCAAATTTGAGGAAATCTCTCCCAAACTGATTGAAACACTCGTTTACACGGAAGATCAACGATTCTATAAGCATTTCGGGATAGATTTTCATGGCGTATTTGCCGCCATGAAAGATGTGCTGAAAGGCGACCCGAGAGGGGCCAGCACCATTACCCAGCAATTGGTTAAGAACATGTACAAAACCCGAACCCGAAATCAGTATTCAAGGGGATTATTGGGACAAATTCCGGGACTCAGGTTGGTAATCATGAAAATGAAAGAATGGATTACGGCAGTAAAAATCGAACTGTTTTATTCGAAAGAAGAAATTCTGACCATGTATCTGAACACAGTTGATTTTGGAAGTAATTCATTCGGAATTTATACGGCTGCCAAAACCTATTTCAGAGCAAAACCTTCGGAGTTAAATTATGAACAAAGCGCGACCCTGGTTGGACTGTTAAAAGCTACTTCTTATTATAGTCCTATTCTTAATCCTCAACAATCAAAAGAAAGGAGGAATGTAGTTTTACAGAATTTGGTTGAACATGAGATTTTTACTCAGGAAGTATGCGACTCCCTGAAAAACATTCCCATTCAGTTAAATTACGGCAAAGAAGAAACCTACGATGGTATCGCGTTGCATTTCAGGGCATACCTGGCCAAATACCTGGAAGAATGGGAAAAACAGAGTGGCTATGATATTTATGCTGATGGTTTGAGAATCTACGTTGCACTTGATTCGAGGCTACAACGCTATGCAGAAGAAGCGGTGGAGAAACAGATGAAAACCGTCCAAAAACGTTTTTTTGATCATTGGCGCGGACAAAATCCCTGGCGCGATGAAAACAAAATCGAAATCCCCGACTTCGTTGAAAATATTGCCAGGAAAACAAAACCCTACAGAGCTTTGAAGAAAAAATTCG
>JAQWCZ010000028.1 GCA_028705705.1 Paludibacter sp. | reverse complement strand
TTTTTCCTTTATCCAAAAAACTTAATAACTGTCCGAATATCGGCTGTCCGATAAAATTTGTATCTTTGCCCACGATGTTTAATTTTTGGTTCGCAAAACAAAATTAAAACATCGGAGGGGATTTCTTAAGAGGTTCCCTCTTTTTTTAGCTATTTCTTTTTATCTTTACCGGACACTAATGATTTTTTATAATAGGATTTCACAATTTCTTCCATGATAGAATTACTCCTGGCAGCAGTATACATGGTACTGACACAGTCATTTTCTCCACGGAGTGCTCCTACAACCTGTTCAACTAGATAAAATGAAATATTTTCATGATTTTGAAAACTATAAGTTTCTTTACCCTCCCTGATAGTCAAAACCACGTCTCCCTTATCAAAACAAGGAAAAGCAATTTTACCAGCTGTTCCCTGTATTTCAATAATATCTTCTTCGTTGTTTTTATCCACCACAAAACACCAGCTTCCGGTACCCATAACACCCGAATCGAATGTAAATACGGCTGAAACCGTATCTTCCGCCTGATAAAAACCGGCTATATTGACAGCAATTCCTTTCACTTCTGAAATTTTTCCCAGTGCAAAATCAAGAAAATCAAGCTGATGGGAAGCTAAATCATAGAAATGACCGGCACCTGCAATTTCCGGCTTAACATGCCAACTTTGCTGTTCCGGATATTGATCCTTAACACCGAAATCTTTATGCTAACGGATATTTACAGTGAGCAATTTACCAATTGCACCCTCATCCAGCAAGGACTTTACTTTCAGAAAAGTCGGTAAAGTCCTTCGGTAGTACGCCACATACAAAGGCATTCCGGTCTCTTCCGATACCCGTATCATCTCCTGACATTCAGCATAGGTGCGTGCCATCGGTTTTTCGACATAAACCGGCTTACCCGCTCTCATGGCTTTGATGGCGTACATCGCATGGGTATCCGGAGGTGTTGCCACATAAATCGCATTCACTTCCGGGTCATGAATCAGCAAATCCGCATCCGCATAAAAACGCGGCACCTGATGCCTTCTCGCGTAATCCTGAGCCAAATCAGCATTGCGGCGCATCACGGCAACCAGCCGCGAATGCTCTATCTTGTTGAATGCCGGACCACTTTTCAATTCCGTAACATTCCCACAGCCAATGATACCCCAGTTTATTTTGGTCATACTTATAATAGTTATTTAGTGGTTAGTTAGTTTAAAAGTTTAAGAGTTAGCTATTCATTATACATTATCCATTATCCACTAAAATTTAAACCGCTCTCTAAACGCCCACAGCCCCAATGCCGGATTGGAAATATAAAAAATCTCTTCCCCATCAGGCATGATATTAAAACCATCTTTCAATTTATCAGGATTGTATTTAGCTGTCACTTTATCGATATCAGCATATTTGAATCCGACACTCTCAATTTCCGCCTGGGTCAGGTTTTCTTTGCCTTTGCCTGGGCAATAAGTTATACTAAAGCGACCTTCTGAAGAGCCATGAATCAAATGTGCAGCAGCGCTCAGGTTGTTGCGTAATTCCTCATTCTCATCGCAAGCCTTCAATGTAGCTGGTGTTCCGAAATAGCCGTATTTGCGAATCAGGCGGTCGATTTCCTTGTCTTCTCCAAATTCAACCAAAGCAGGCGCCAGTACAATCAGCTCACCATCATCATCAATCGCCATGCGGGTACGGTAGATGGACTTATTTCCCAACCAGGTACTTTTAAACTCTGTGGGATCAAGGTACACAACCACCTTTTTCAATGGCCTGTCGAGCATCTCGAAATTTACCTCCAACGCCAGTTTTGCCGCTTTATCAAACACCTCAAAGTCATCTCCGATATACAGTCCGCGACATTTCACCTTACCATCCGATTTGTCTAATCCCACTACCGTTTGCACATACACAATCGGCAAATAATTGGCAAAATGATCAGAAGCATAGTTGAAAATGCGGCGCACCGGCGTATCAGCATGCCCCATCATACGTTCCATGCCATAGGCAGCACCAACGAAGTGACTTTTATTGATACCTTCCACGCCACCGGTTCCGACAAAAATATTTTTATTATAATTCGCCATACCGACCACTTCATGCGGCACTACCTGACCAATGGACAAAATTAAATCAAAATTTCCATCCCGCAACAGTTTATTGACCTGTGCCGGCCAGGGAAAATCAACAGCGCCTTCCGAAACCTCCTTAACAAATTCAGATGGCACGATGCCCAGCGTTATCACATCATTCCGCCAGTCATGCTCCCGGATCAGGGACGAAGGCAAAGTTCCGAACATGTGGGCAATCTGACGATCCGTCATCGGCGAATGTGTCCCCAATGCCGGTAACACATCCGTCAGAGCATTTCCGTAATACTGCCAGGCATATTCCGTAAGTTCGCCTGCGCGACTTGGCAAACGTGTATAATCCGGTGGAATAGCAAGCACTTTGTGCTTCTTTCCCATTTTTTCCAGTGCTTCGTACAACCCTTTTTTCAGGTTTTCCGAAGTCAGTTCAATATTAGTAGAACCCCTTTCGTAATATAACATGAAATGCTATTTAAAATTATTCGTTATTCGCTAAAATCTACCTTTTCACCCTTGCATTTCCACCCCAAATACTCCACACCTGTTCTTCATCAGCAGGTTGTGCGTAGTCGGTCAGGAAGGTAGTTGCTAATGCCCCAGTTGCCCAGGCGAATTGCGCCCATTTTTCTGATTTCCAACCTTTCAGGATAGCATACAACATCCCACCTACAAATCCATCTCCACCACCGATGCGGTCAAGGACATTGATTTTTCTGGGTTGAATGACATGCCAATCTTCACTATCTAACAAAATAGCTCCCCATAAATGTTCATTGGCACTAATAACCTGACGCAATGTAGTAGCATATACCGATGCATTCGGAAATGCCGCTTTCACACGTCCAATCATGCCTTTAAATCCTTCGATTTCAGCTTCAATACCTTTACCACCGGCTTCCGGACCTTCGATTCCCAAACACAGTTGAAAATCTTCTTCGTTTCCAATTAAAATATCTGAAATAGAAGCTATTTCGGTGAATATATCATGTAATTCTTTATCTCTTCCCTTCCAGAAAGATGCCCTGTAATTCAGGTCGAAAGAAATGCGGGTACCTGTTTTTTTAGCATAACGGGCTAACTGTAGACAAAAATTACTGGTTTCAGGCGATAAAGCGCCTATCAATCCCGAAAGATGTAGAATTTGCACCCCTTCTTGTACGAAAATGCGTTCCAGATCAAAATCTTTTACATTGAGTGTACGTCCCACCTCACCGGCACGGTCGTTCAATACACGTGGACCGCGTGTTCCGAATCCACTGTCGGCGATATTGAACTGATGGCGATAGCCCCACGGGTCCCCCTGAGCAACTTCGGGACCTTCATAATCCATATTGCGACTGCGCAAATCAGCTTTAATCAACTGTGCAATCGGACTGTCTTTTACGAAAGTAGTCAACACTTTAACCGGAAGACCAAGAAAAGAAGAAACACTGGCCACATTGGTTTCAGCACTGGTTGCCTGCATTTCAAATAATTTACTGCTGTGTACCGGCTGACCATTTACCGGTGTTATACGAATACCCATGCTGGTTGCCACCATCAGGGAATATTTACAGTTTTCTCTCAGTGTGATCATAATTATTAGCGTTTGAATTCCGGAAACCGGATATGTTATTATTAGAAGTTAAAAAAGTTAAGAAGTTAGCGGGCAATTGGAAGATCAATGCTCATAATCATCTTAAATCGCAAAAGCATCAAAGCCGCCATCAATGACAGTTAGCGTACCGGTTACAAATTTTGACGCATCACTTGCTAGCCAGTGCAAGGTTCCGAACAACTCTTCCGGCTGACCAAAACGACCAAAAGGCGTATGATCAATGATTTTCTCACCACGGGCAGTTAATGAACCATCCGGATTAGTCATTAAAGTACGGTTTTGCTCTGTCAGGAAGAAACCCGGAGCCATGGCATTCACACGCAATCCTTCACCAAATTTAGTTGCAAGTTCAGTTGCCATGTATTTGGTAAAATTGGTAACAGCCGCTTTAGAGGCACTATAACCCACTACACGGGTAAGCGGACGAATAGCAGATTCTGAAGAGATATTGATTATACTACCCTTTTTCTGTTTCACCATTACCTTAGCGAAAACCATAGTCGGTAGAACAGTGCCAAATAGGTTCAAATCAACTACCTTACGGAAAGCTTCAATTTCCAGATCAAAGATGGTTTTATCCGGCGGAATGGTTGCACCAGCCATATTTCCACCGGCAGCATTAACCAGCACATCAATGCGACCATATTTCGCCACAATCTGATTTGCTACTTCTTCCAGTTCCTCTTTTACAAGTACATCAGCACAATAGCTGGCAACATCATAACCTTTTACCTTTAATTCTTCTTCGAGATTTTTAGCAGCATCACGACATCTGTCGAGAATAACAACCTTTGCACCTTGTGAACACATGTATTCCGACATGCCACGTCCCAATATACCACCACCTCCGGTGATAACAGTAACTAACCCTTTTACATTAAACAAGTTTTCCATGATGAATATTTTTATGATTTATAAATTGAATAAACGTTTCAGATGACGGTCGTAAATATTTTCTTCGACACATCCACCGATTACTTCAGCATACTTTTTCAACAGGTTGGTGTATGTTGCTTCCATTTCTGCTGCCACTTTATATGCAACATGTATCAATTGACGGAAATTAGCATTATAATCCGGGTGACCGGGAATGTGACGTAAGGTATTCACATATTTCTCACTGCTCCACGAATTTACTTGTTCTACAGATGGCAAAGCAGAACCATCGATTTCAATAACATCCGCATAAGGAGCGCATAACTCATCTTTGCGATTGTACGAATTGGCATATATTTGTTTTGCAAGTACGAGTCCTTCGTCACCTGCCTTTGCCAGTCCGATGACTTCTTCCAACCAGGTTGTTCCGGCTGTTTTCAGGTGCAAACCTTTATCATATTTCTTAATGATATCAGCCATAATCGGGTAAATCGAAAACTTATCACTTCCCGAATGAACACTCAATTTAAGTTCTTTCGGCAGACCAAACTCTTTCACTGCAAAATCAATGACCAATACATCTTCCTCAAACTCACGCGCAAACTGTTGTAAATCACCTTTGTAATCCACTCCTTTATTGAATCGCCCTGTAAACTTCGGAGCAATAGTCTGTGCCGGTACGCCTTTATCAGCCAACATTTTCAGGATGAAAAGCATGTCAACCGGAGTTTGCGGATTTTCAACCTCATCCATCGAAACCTCCGTTACAAAGTTCCCCTTGGCTTTCTTTTCAACTAAATACTGATAAATATCAGCAGCCTGTTGCGTAGCAGCTAAAAATTTCGCGGCTATTTCTCTCAATAAGTTTTCGGTTACCTGTAAAGGCTCTATTATTCCGGGAACTTGTAAAGCACCCATGTATTTGGCACAGGAAGCAACAAAGTTATCCACATCAGCTTCACTGCTTTTTTTACCGATAAAAGCCGCCACATCTAAGGTGAAAAAGTCGGCTGTATCAACAAATGGCGCTACGGTCGAAAGGTTGATATGATCGGCATCCACAAAGTATTTTCCTTTATATCCAAGCTTAGCCACAGCAGCATCAGCTTCTTTCCTCACATCTGAAGGATGAGAATGTACATAAATATGTTCACGGTTGGATTTATTCCATACCGGACTGATCTCCAGACCTGATTCATTGGCCTTCATAATGGCGCGCAATTGTGCAACACCCTGGTGGGCGAAACGGTCGCCGATACCAATACTGAATTTTCCTAATTCCATTGTTGTATTTTTTATTATTTTTTTTCACCACAAAAGGCACAAAAGAAAGACTAAGAAAACACAAAAGAAATGTTAGTTAAATCACTCAGGTTATATGTAATTATACTTTGTAATAAGTAAAATAGCATAAAAACTTTTGTGTTTTCTTAGTCTTTCTTTTGTGCCTTTTGTGGTTTAATTATAATGTTACCCCGGTTTTAAAAATCGCTATTTCCCTGTAATTTTTCTTTTCGTTGTTGACATACCTTCCGTTTATTACTTCTGTTATACATGCAATAAAACGCTTGTTTACGTGTTCAATCGATTCATTCTCGACGATTGTACCAGCATTGAAATCAATCCAGCCTGGTTTTTTCTCGTATAATGCCGTATTGGTTGAAATCTTCATCGTGGGCACAAAGGTCCCGAATGGTGTTCCCCTGCCAGTTGTAAACAATACCAAATGACAACCACTTGCTGCCAGTGCAGTTGCTGCAACTAAGTCATTTCCGGGAGAACTGAGCAGATTCAGACCTTTGGTTTTGAGCCGTTCGCCATACATCAACACATCCATTACCGGTGATTTGCCACATTTCTGTGTACAACCCAGCGATTTTTCTTCTAAAGTCGAAATTCCACCGGCTTTATTTCCCGGTGAAGGATTTTCATACACAGGCTGGTTGTTTTTGATGAAATATTCTTTAAAATCATTGATCAGAAAAACCGTTTTTTCGAACATCTCACGATTGACACAACGATTCATCAGGATGGTTTCTGCCCCAAACATTTCGGGGACTTCCGTCAATACCGTTGTTCCACCCTGAGCTACCAGAAAATCGGAAAATACACCCAGTAAAGGATTCGCTGTAATACCTGATAAACCATCCGAGCCACCACATTTTAGTCCGACTTTCAATTCCGAGAACGGAATGTTTACCCTTTCATCTTTTGATGCCACTGCATATATTTCACGCAGCAACTCCATCCCGACTTCCACTTCATCTTCGACTTTCTGTGTTTCCATGAATTTCACGCGATTTTCATCAAAATCACCTAATAATTCTTTAAATGCTGATACCTGGTTGTTTTCACATCCGAGTCCGACCACCAGCACGCCACCAGCGTTGGGATGTTTCACCATGTTGCAAAGTACTTTCCGGGTATTCTCATGGTCGTCGCCCAGTTGTGAACAACCATAATTATGTGGATAAGCAATCACCGCATCAACACCGTCCAGTTGCGTTTCTTCTTTGATCTGTTGCGCTAACTCCTGAATAGTACCATTTACACATCCAACAGTTGGAATAATCCAAATCTCGTTGCGGATACCCACTTCACCATTACTTCTCCTGTATCCTTTGAAGGTATAATTCAAATTTGAAATTTCAGGCATTTCATTTACAGGCTTATAAGTGTATTCAAGAACACCTTCCAGATTTGTTTTAAGCGTATTTTCGTTTACCCAGTCACCGGCACTCAACGACACAACAACATGCCCGATCGGATAACCATACTTGATAACATCCTCATTCACGGCAATATCCCGAATCGCAAACTTATGTCCCCGTGGAATATCCGCATTAAGTACTAAATTATTATCATCCACGACAACAGACAGACCACACGGAAGATCCTCCAGTGCAACAGCCACATTATCATCTCTATTTATCTTTAAAAAATTCATTATTATCTGTTTTTAACCACATTAATCAAAATGCGGCAATTCAAAATCCATTTTCACGGACAAGTTAAAACGTTTGGAAACAATTGTCCTGACCGTTTCCTTCATGCCAAACTCATCAATTAACTTCAGATAAAATGACAGTTTGTCTGTCAGGCCTGGAATATCATTCAGATTTTCGCCCCAGATAAAGTCCGCAGCCAATACACACTGAGCAATCATTTCTAAATTATTCGTTGTCCAAAGGATTTTCAATAAATCCACGATAGCTTTGTCATCATTAGGAACAATATCCGTATTTCCTCTTTTTCCTCCCTTATAATAAGTGATGATAGCAGCCAATCCCAATACCAGTCCTGCAGGAAGCTCTCCTTTTCTTTCCAAATAAATTTTCAGTCCCGGCAAATCCCGTGTTTTAAACTTCGGGAAGGAATTTAGCATGATACTCGTCAAAAAATGGTGCACAAAAGGATTATTAAAACGTTCCACCACATCATTCGCAAACTTTTTCAGTTCTTTTTGAGGCAAATCGAGCGTGGCAATCAATTCCTTATACATCACCATATACACATATTTTGAAATCACATCATCACGCAGACATTCCTTGACAATGTTCAGTCCGGCCAGATAACCCACCGGAGCCAACACGGTATGCGGACCGTTCAGCAGTGTCACTTTCCGTTCGTGATAAGGTTTCTCATCCGGCACGAATAACACATTCAGACCTGCTTTATCAGCGGGAAATTCTTTGGCCACGCTTTTTGGAGCTTCAATTACCAAGAGGTGGAAAATTTCGGCCTTCACCACTAATTTATCTTCAAACTGCATGCGTTCCTGAATTTCATCAATCGTTTCACGCGGATATCCCGGCACGATGCGATCCACCAAAGTTGAATACACACCACAAGCTGTATCGAACCAGTTTTTAAATGTAGTACCCAGTTTCCACAATTCAATATACTGATGAATGCACTTTCTCAACTCCGCACCATTGTGGAAAATCAATTCACATGGGAAAATGATAAACCCTTTATCTGATGTTCCGTTGAATGTTTTGAAGCGATGAAATAGCAACTGAGTCAGCTTACCCGGATAAGAGCTGGCAGGCGCATCATCCACTTTACATTTCGGATCAAAAGCAATACCCGCCTCAGTTGTATTCGATACGATAAAACGCATATCTGGGTTCTCAGCAAGTTTCAGATAGTCTTCGAACTGTTCATACGGATTCAAGGAGCGACTAATTACATCAATCAGTTCAATACTATCAACGATATTACCCTGATCAATACCCTGCAAATTCACGTGGTACAAGCCATCTTGTTCATTCAACAGGTCAATCATCCCTTGTGGAAGAGGTTGAACCACCACCACACTGGAGTTAAAATCCACATTCTTGTTCATGCGGTATACCATCCAATCGATAAAGGCACGTAAAAAGTTTCCTTCACCAAACTGAATGATTCGCTCAGGATATACCTGAGTCTGTTGAGCCGTTTTTTTGTTTAATCTTTCCATTCAAAAAATTTAAAATCACTAATACCTAATTGTTTATACCTAAAACTTGTTTTTATTTTTTTATTTACCTGGTTGTATTCGGTGTGTATATGTGACATGGCCTTGTACATGGTGCGTTACTTTGTGTACGGGGCGTATGCGATTTATGTTTGTTTATGGGGCGTATGCGATACGCCCCTACGATAACACATATACCAACATGCCGGTTAATCCCTGAAATCCATGTAATAATCGATGTTTTCTTTCATCAAAATATCGATGGGCATATAATTGATTTTTTGAATTTTCTTGTGAAATATCAGTTCATTGCACATATCCCGCACTGAAAAGTAAGCCTGTTTTTCGGGGCGTTGTGCAATAAGATAAGAAATAACTCCTTTTTTTAAATAGTTTATATTTTCCTGTAAAAGGTCATACCCAAGCAACAAGACATCGTGGCGATTGATTGTTGACAGGAACTTTGCCAAACGATAGACTTTTGAATTAAATGTAATTATAGCTTTCAAATCCAAATGATTTTCAAATGTTTGCTGCAGAATAAATTCATTTGCTTCTTCATTATCGTCGGTTATCTCTACATGGATTAATTCACGACTATTTTTTTGTTCATTCAGGTATTTTACAAAACCCTTATACCGGTTTACTGTCTGGTTTGAATAAGCCTCACCCTTTCTTTTTGTCCTTATTATCAATATTTTAGAATCAGGGAATAAAGAATTAGTCAGTAATTTAGCTCCGATATAACCACTTTGTGACGAATGCTGACCATAATAAGTCAGAAATGGAGCCTCTTCAATCAATGAATCTATAAAGGAAAACAGAATGTTTCGTTTGTGTAATTCATCAGTCAATCGAATGGTTTCCTCTCTGAAGATAGGCGCAATAAAAACAGCATCAGGAGTATCCTCAAGTACTGTATTTGAAACAGCAGTAAAAGAATGTTGGTCGTACTGATCAAAATAGCATTTCTCAACGTCAACATGATAATGAGAAAATTCCTGTGATGCCTGATCAAATCCGTTTTCAACGCTCTGCCAGTAATCACCGGAATGATGCGATGGTATCAGACATACAAATCGATACTGTTTTTTTGATGCAAGAGAACGGGCTAAAATATTTGGAGAATAATCAATTTCATGCAAAATTTTTTCAACTGCCTCAAGGCTTTTCTGAGAAACTTCACCTCTGTTGTGTAATACCCGATCAACAGTGCCTTCTGATACACCAGCCATGACTGCTATATCCTTGATACGGATTTTATCATTTTTTTTCATACGAAAACAATTTATTTTTAAAGGCCTTATGAAACTCACATGCGAAGTATATCATTAACTAGGGTTTTATATATTTACATGCTCGTTTTATTGTTCAGCTTATTTAATTCACAGATATTCATTTTATTTCTTTACGAATTAGTCGTCGTGTGCGTACACAGAAAAACACACAGCAAAAGTAATATTAATTTTCACAAAACAAAATAATTTGTTTGTTCATGTTCGAAAACAACCGATGAGTCAAATAGTAATTTAAATTTATATATCTGATTATGAATTTTTTACTTTAATAATTAAAATTTATTCCAATAGTTTATTTAACAAAAAAATGGATATACATGTAATGTAATATCAACCGGTAATGAAATAATCGTCAGTAGTGTTGACAGTATGCGAAAAATATCTTGTGAAGAAAGGCATACTTTATCTTACATTTTTGAAAGATTTTATGGAAAAAACAGTAATTATTTTGTGTTTATAATTCTTTTTGTATCTTTGTGTGCGAACACGGAAACGAAGATAATCACACCTAATTTATATTATATATCTGATTATCATGTTTTTAAATAAATATTAATCAACATTTTCAACTTGAGCTCAAATACTCCTTAAATTGGTAAGTTTTAGTATCTAAAAATTTAAAATATACAATCATGAAGAAATTTCTCGATGAAAACTTTTTACTGCAGACTACTACAGCTCAGAAGTTATATCACGAACATGCTGTCAAACAACCGATAATCGATTATCACTGTCACCTGGTTCCTTCCATGGTAGCCAACGATCACCAGTTCAACACCATTACGGAAGCCTGGTTGGGGGGTGATCATTATAAATGGCGTGCTATGCGTACCAATGGCGTAGATGAGCAATTCATCACTGGAAAAGAAACATCCGATTGGAATAAATTTGAAAAATGGGCTGAAACAGTACCTTATACCATGCGCAATCCTTTGTATCACTGGACACATCTTGAACTGAAAACTGCTTTCGGAATTGAAAAATTGTTATCGCCCAAAACAGCCCGTGAAATTTACGATGCCTGCAACGAAAAATTGAATTCGCCTGAATATTCAGCCCGTAATCTGATGCGTCATTATAAGGTGGAAGCAGTTTGTACAACTGATGACCCGGTAGATTCACTAGAACATCACATCAAAACCAAAAACGACGGTTTCGAAATCAAGATGCTGCCTACCTGGCGACCCGATAAAGCGATGGCTGTAGAAAATGTTATGAACTTCCGAGCTTATGTTGAGCAACTAGCTCAGGTTTCAGGTATAAACATTGCAAATTTTGATGATATGATTGCAGCGCTACGTAAACGCCATGATTTCTTTCATGAACTAGGTTGTAAATTATCTGATCATGGTATCGAGGAATTTTACGCGGAAAACTATACTGAAACAGAAGTCAAAAATATTTTCAATAAAATATACGGCGGAAAAGAATTGTTGCACGAAGAAACTTTGAAGTTTAAATCCGCGATGCTGGTTATTTTTGCTGAAATGGATTGGGAAAAAGGATGGACACAACAATTCCACTATGGCGCTATTCGCAACAATAATACCCGCTTGTTTAATAAATTAGGACCAGATACTGGTTTCGACTCAATTGGAACTTTTTCAACGTCAAAAGTTTTGTCGAAATTCTTAAACCGTCTTGATACGAATGATAAGTTAGCGAAGACAATATTATACAATCTCAATCCGGCTGACAATGAAATGATTGCAACCATGATCGGTAATTTCCAAGACGGAACAGTTCCAGGAAAAATTCAGTTTGGTTCGGGCTGGTGGTTCCTCGACCAAAAAGACGGCATGGAGAAACAAATGAATACTCTTTCAGTATTGGGTTTATTGAGTCGCTTTGTCGGTATGCTTACCGATTCCAGAAGCTTCCTCTCTTACCCGCGTCATGAATATTTCCGCAGAACTTTATGTAATTTAATCGGTAACGATGTAGAAAATGGATTGCTTCCCGAATCGGAAATCGAGTTCATCGGACAAATGGTGGAGAACATCAGCTATTACAACGCAAAATTTTTTTTTAATTTTTAAATCTGAACAATAGTAGTATTAAATTCGTATTAAATTAATACTTCAGCAAAAAAATACACCGTATTTTTGCGCAGTAAAAAATAATGTACTACTTTTGGTCAACCAATTTTAAAAATTTATTATTTTATACAGAAAATGAGTAAAAAGATTGTAACCTTTGGAGAAATTATGCTTCGTTTGGCCACACCGGGCTACGAACGTTTCAGTCAGGCAACCCAATTTAATGCTACTTTTGGTGGTGGCGAAGCCAACGTAGCCGTTTCTTTGGCCAACTACGGATTGACTGCCGAATTTGTAACCCGTTTACCTAAGAACGACATTGCTGAATCCTGTATAATGAACCTTCGAAAATATGGTGTTGGCACACAAAACATCCTGCGTGGCGGTGGACGTGTAGGTATTTACTTTCTGGAAACAGGAGCCGTGGCGCGTGCCAGTAAAGTGGTGTACGACCGTGCCAATTCATCCATTGCCGAAATCCAACCGGGGATGTTAAACTGGCGTGAAGTGCTGAAAGATGCGGATTGGTTTCACTGGACCGGTATAACACCTGCCCTTTCACAAGGTGCTGCGGATGCTTGTCTCGAAGCTATTCAGGTGGCAAATGAATTGGGAGTAACAGTTTCTACTGATCTGAATTACCGCAAGAATCTTTGGAAATACGGGAAATCTGCTTCTGAAGTGATGCCTGCGCTTGTTGCCGGTTGCGACGTGATATTAGGGAATGAAGAAGATGCTGAAAAAGTATTTGGCATTAAACCGGAAGGTTTTGACGTGGCTCATACCGGTGGTGAAGTGAATGCTGCTGAATTTGAATCGGTTTGCACCCAGATAATGAGCAAATTTCCCCGTGCAAAAAAGGTAATTGTTACATTGCGTGGTTCTATCAATGCAAACCACAACACCTGGAGGGGTTGTTTGTATTCGGATGGTTCATTAAAGATATCAAAAGATTATGATATTACTCACATTGTGGATCGTG
>JAQWCZ010000296.1 GCA_028705705.1 Paludibacter sp. | reverse complement strand
CGAAATAACACCTTACTCGTATATAATAAACCTGCTTATGACATCGTTCTTATCATGCGTGAAATCAGGGATTTGGATACGCTTGACTTTTGCCGTTCACTAAATATATCCAAATCTTACTTTGATGACAGAATTGCAGAAATCAAGGACAGAAAAAAGAACCTCGGATACTCAAGCTATACTCCACAGCTATTTATGACTCAACTTAATTCTGAAAATATTGCTACTTTTCAACAAAGCATGTATAAATATCCAGGTTTTTATGTACAAAACCGTACTCTCAGGGAATATGCCTATCCAAATGCTGCTCATATTTTCGGAAGCATTGGTGAAGTCTCGTGGAATGACATAGAGAAAGACCCTTATTACAAACAGGGTGATTACTCCGGTCGTGACGGAGTAGAATACACTTACGAAAAATCTTTACGTGGGAAAAAAGGAGTTGAAATCCTTTTAAGAGACTCAAGAGGCAGAATAAAAGGGAAATACCGCGACGGAGAGATGGATGAAGCGCCAATAGCCGGATCAAATCTGATGCTTACAATCGACATAAACCTACAAAAAATAGGAGAAGAGTTACTCAACGGGAAAATAGGAAGTGCGGTTGCAATTGAGCCTAAAACAGGTGAGATATTGGCTATGGTATCCAATCCTGGATATGATCCGTCTATTCTGGTAGGAAGATCTCGTTCGGCCAATTATATATCCCTCATAAAAGATCTGGCAAAACCATTGATGAATCGTGCTACCCAAGCAACATATTCACCTGGTTCAACTTTCAAACCTATACAGGCACTGGTTTGCCTTGAATTGGATGGTATAACAGATCGAACTTTGTTTGGATGCAACGGGAAAAATTCATCTCCTATCAAATGCACGCATAGTCATGGCTCTCCTGTTACCCTGCTGAATGCCATCGAACAAAGCTGTAATCCGTATTTCTGGAATGCTTTCAAGTCAACACTCGAGAAAGATGGTTATGGAGAAAAGAATGTCGCCTTTAAAAATAATTATCAACAGTGGGTGGATGCCATGTACAGTTTTGGACTTGGACATCGGTTTGAAGACAGTGATGTGTATGAACAATCTCGTGGAAACATCCCAACACAAAAATATTTTAACCGATATTTTGGCGAAACAGGTTGGCGGGCTTTGACCATCAGATCATTGTCAATCGGTCAGGGAGAGGTGTTGGTTACACCCCTGCAACTTGCTAATACGATGGCGGTAATTGCAAACGATGGCTACTATATCACTCCACACCTGAATAAAAGTGATACCATGTTACTGAGAAAACATGAAACAGTAGTAGATAAAAAACACTTCCCGGTTGTAAATGAAGGGATGTGGCGTGTTTTCGAGTATGGCACCGGTAGATATTTTAAAATCAAAGATTTGAGTATGTGCGGTAAAACAGGTACAGTTCAGAATCCGCATGGAAAAGACCATTCCTTATTTGTCGGTTTTGCTCCCCGGGAAAATCCGGTGATTGCCATAGCCGTCGTCGTTGAGAATGCCGGTTTCGGAGCTACCTGGGC
Organism: Paludibacter sp.; assembly: GCA_028705705.1. Taxonomy (GTDB): domain Bacteria; phylum Bacteroidota; class Bacteroidia; order Bacteroidales; family Paludibacteraceae; genus Paludibacter. The sequence continues at coordinate 1,658 of JAQWCZ010000296.1, read as the reverse complement.
TGCACCAATAGCAAGTTTGATGATGGAACAATATATTTATAGAAAAATTGAACGTAAAGAACTTTTCGACAGAATATCAACAACAGTCTTAAATACAAATGTCAAAAAGAGATAGCATACAATACGCGTTAGACTGGACAACAGTTTTGTATTTCATTCTATTGGTTACAATGGGGTGGATCAGCATATATGGTGCGAGCTATGATTTTGAATTTGAAGGAAGTATTTTTGACTTCGATCAACGTGCCGGAAAACAATTTATCTGGATATTGACCGCATTTGCGTTAGGTGGAGTTATTCTGCTGATTGACTATCGAATCTTCAATTATTTTGCATACATGATTTATGCAGCGGTGATATTATTGCTCATAGTCACTATTTTTGTTGCTCCTGAGATAAAAGGTTCCCGTTCCTGGTTGGTATTGGGACCCATCAGTTTTCAACCGGCAGAGTTAGCAAAAATGGCTACAGCACTGGCGCTGGCAAAATTCATGAGTAAATATAATTACAAAATTAAAACCTGGCGGGATCTGATACCCCTTGCTTTCTTTGTATTGCTACCTTTTGGATTGATTATCTTGCAAAAAGAAACAGGTTCTGCACTTGTTTTTGTTGCTTTTCTACTGATGTTCTATCGCGAGGGCATGAAAGGTATCGTGCTGTTGCTTGTGACATTAGCAGTCGTACTTTTTGTTGTGGTTATTCGTTTCAGCATTTCACCCATTTCCGATGACAGAGGAACATGGGGAATGGTATTGGCTATGGGTATCATCATGTTAATTCAGTTTAATTATGCCTACTTCTTTACTCGTCACCGTAAAGAAGCACTTATCTTAATCGGTGGTATTATCTTACTCACAAGCACATCAGTTTTGCTGAACATCTGGTTTGTTATCGATTATGATTATATTGCCCTGGGAATTGCCGGTGCATCTTGTATATACTGGTTATTGGTTGAATTATTCAAACGATATAAAAAATACCTGTTACTGACACTAATTACTTTTGTTTCAATAGCATTCAGTTACACTGCCGACCAACTTTTTAACCGGATGCTGGAACCACACCAACAAATCCGTATCAAGGTGTTGCTGAATATGGAAGATGATCTAGCTGGCGCGGGTTACAATGTGAATCAATCGAAAATCGCTATCGGATCAGGAGGTTTGTTTGGCAAAGGATTTCTTAATGGGACACAAACCAAATTGAAATATGTACCGGAACAGGATACTGACTTCATTTTCTGTACCGTTGGTGAAGAACATGGTTTTATTGGCTCTGCGTTCGTTTTAATTATCTATTGGCTGTTGTTGATGCGTATCCTGAAAATTGGCGAAAGGCAACGCGAGACTTTCCATCGTATATATGCCTATTGTGTAGCAAGTATTCTCTTTTTCCACCTGATGATTAATGTGGGTATGGTGCTAGGTTTGATGCCTGTAATCGGCATTCCTTTGCCCTTCTTCAGCTATGGTGGATCTTCTTTGTGGGGCTTTACGATAATGTTGTTTATTTTGCTCAGATTGGATGCATCCAGATTGGAAAGAGGGAGATGAAACAAAAAAACACCAGCATTGGATTTCTCCGTATACTGGTGTTTCTTGAGTAATATATAAATCGTCTTTCGACTACATCAGTTCAACACTTCTTTTTACAAA
>JAQWCZ010000295.1 GCA_028705705.1 Paludibacter sp. | reverse complement strand
GAGAAGCCATTAAAATAACATCCGATATTGATGATTTCTGGGCAATGCCGGAAACAAAAGACTGGTTCAGGAAGGATGTTCAGGTATTAAACGAGACTACCATCCTGACGCCTGAAGGTCATCAATACCGTCCCGACCGGATTATCCTGGAAGGACAAAAAGCCGTTGTGATCGATTACAAATTCGGAGAACACGAATTGCCTTCCTATCAAAAGCAGGTGAACAATTACACCCTGTTGCTGAAACGGATGGGCTATGAAACATCGGCCTATTTGTGTTATGTGAAATTAAAAAAGGTTGTTGCATGTTGATTTAAATAAAATATAAATTTGATGATTAAACTGGTTATTTTCGATTTGGATGGCACCTTATTAGACACCATCGAGGACCTGGCAAACGCGACCAATCACGCGTTGAAACAGTTCAATTTTCCACAGCATGATGTCACAAAATATCGATTTTTTGTTGGTAACGGTGTCAATAAACTGATTGAACGTGCGTTACCTGAAGCTCATAAAAATGCGGATGCCATTTCGATGGTAAAACATGAATTTCTGAAATACTATTTTCTCCATGCAGATGATTGCACCAGACCTTATTCCGGCATCCCTGAGTTATTATACAAACTTCAGCAAGCAGGATATCAACTTGGGGTGGCATCGAATAAAATGCATAACGCAACTGTTGAGTTGGTGCAACGATTCTTTCCTGAAATTAATTTTGCTGCCGTGCTTGGACAACGTGACGGCATACCGGTTAAACCCTCTCCTGAAATATTAAATGAAATTGTGAGTACTGCCGGGGTTCTGAAAGGCGAAACCCTTTATGTCGGCGATTCCGGGATCGATGCACAGACAGCCATCAATGCCAATATTCAATTCACAGGCGTATTGTGGGGCTTCCGGCCTCGCCGGGAGCTGGAAGAAGCAGGAGCGGAAAGATTTGTGGAAAAGCCTGAAGAAATTCTATTCAATCTATAATTTAAATTTTACACAAGTCGAATAGAGGTATTCGAGCAAAACAAACAGAGGTATTTGAGTCAATCGAATAGAAGTATTAGAATCAAACAAACAGAGGTATTTGAGTCGGTCGAATAAAGGTGTTTGAGTCGGTCAAAAATATCTTTTGAATTATCTGTATTCCATAAACAATTATATCCCCCGGTTCCAATTTGGAGAGTTTTTTCTATTTTTGTACAGATTAATTTTATCTCCAGATTCTTAATTCAATACGTATGAAACTGATATTCACAATATTACTCCTACAAATCTCCCTTTTTGTCTTCTCTTCAAACGACAATATTAAGTTATTAATCAGCGAACTGGACTCTGTTGTAGAAAATCACCAGTTTTATTCTGATCAAAAAGAAGAAAAATTATCCTCCTTAAAGGAATTATTGAAATACGCTGATTCATTGGAACAACAATTTAATATCTCAGGAAAGTTATTCGACGAATACAGTGCCTATAAATCAGATTCTGCGTTGGTGTACGCCCGGAAAAAACTTCAACTGGCTGAAAAATTAAACAATGATGGGTATATCACAGATGCACGACTTAATTTAGCATCCATCATGGGAACTATGGGGATGTACAAAGAAGCAGTGGATTTATTGGAAACTGTGGACATCCAAAAATATCCTGATTTGAAAGCTTATTACTTTCACATCAACCGTACTGTTTACGGTTTTATGGCTGATTACGCAGTATCTGTTCAGGAAAAGGCTCGTTACGACTTGCTGACAGATGCTTACAGAGATTCTTTATTAACAGCAAACCCGCCATCCTCAAGTCCACACATCCTCGTGAAATCCGAGCAGTTGATTCTGAAAAAAAGTTACGATGAAGCCTTAGATATGCTGATGGATTACTTCCCGACTATTAAAGAAGAAAACGTACACGAAAAAGCCTTGATTGCCTACAATATCTCCATGGCATTCAAAGGGAAGAAGGAACGTGAAGAAGAAAAAAAATGGCTCACCGTCTCAGCAATTCATGACTTGAAATCAGCAACCAAAGAATATGTATCGCTTCGATTGCTTAGTTTTATGCTTTATGAAGACGGTGACATCAACCGGGCATACCTGTATTCGCGTCGTTCGCTCGAAGATGCACTTTTTTGCAATGCCCGATTACGTACCATCGAGATATCCGAAATCATGCCTATTGTGGATAAAGCTTACCAACATCAGACACTTTCAAGACAAAAACTCATGATGACTACCATTTTTATCATCAGTTTTTTGTCACTGGCCTTGATGATTGCTATTTTCTTTATTTACCGGCAAATGAAGAAACTGGCTACTGCCCGTAAAAGTCTTTCACAAACGAACAATCAACTTAACGAACTCAACCATGAGTTATATCGTATAAACAAAGAACTGAAAGACACTAATCTGACACTCTCAGAAAGTAATATCATCAAAGAAGAATATATCGGGCGTTACATGGACCAGTGTTCCGAATATATCGACAAATTAGACAATTACCGCCGCTCTCTCAATAAACTTGCAGGCACAGGAAAAACCGAAGAGATGATGCATCTTATCAAATCGAACCAACTAATTGAAGACGAACTGAAGGATTTTTATCATAATTTCGATATCACTTTCCTGCAATTATTCCCCGATTTTGTAGAAAAATTCAGCAAACTTCTTGCTGATGATGAAGGATTTCAACTGAAACAGGGACAATTAATGACCACCGAATTACGTATTTTTGCTTTAATTCGCCTGGGAATTACCGACAGCGTAAAAATCTCTCATTTCCTGCGATGCTCCTTATCAACTGTGTACAACTACCGCACTAAAATGCGTAACAAAGCACTTGGCAACCGCGATGAGTTTGAAGAAAAAGTCATGAGAATAGGTTTAGGAAACAACTAAAGAAGATCAATTTTTTCTAAAATCACTACTATTTTTCACCTGTCGGAACAATACAACTCGCTGAATATTAGCTAATATGAGTTGTGTGTGTTTTAAATCTACTACTATCACATTCCATCCGGTTATTTGGATTATTATACCTTCTATATTTGTATCGGGAAAAAGCGAGTCCCGATAAATTAATCTTAAATATATATGTAACATGAAGTTAAACATGAAAAAATTTCTTCTCAACTTACTACTGATAGGTAGTTTGATGACATGGGCGCTTCCTGCTTTAACAGCCCAGTCAAATCCCGTCAGGATTACGGGAAAAGT
>JAQWCZ010000294.1 GCA_028705705.1 Paludibacter sp. | reverse complement strand
TTTCTTCCGTTACATCAATATTGAAGCGGTGGTAATAACTGGCTAATTTGGTGCGCAGACTTTTAATCCCGTCACTCGGACTGTATTCCAGTACCGTTCTGTCGATATTGCGAATCGCGTCAATCGCCACCTGAGGACTTTTCAAATCGGGTTGACCGATATTCAGGTGATACACTTTAACTCCGCGTGCTTTAGCTTTATCAGCCAGCGGAACTAGCTTACGGATAGGCGATTCGGGCATTGAATTCCCGCGTTGGGATGTTTGTGGCATGTTTTTTAAGTTTTGCGTGCAAAATTAGTGAAATTATTTAAAATCCACTATCAATTTGACATTAAATTGTCGCCCTGTAAGATAATTTGGAACGGCTAACTGTTGTCCGTAAATATCTGTTACCCAGTAATACGAATTTACGTTTTTAAAATCCATCAGATTAAACACTTCCAGGTTCAGCCAGATACTTTGCAGCCCTTTCATCCATTTTTTATTCATCAGCGCATCTTTACCGCTGATCAGTATTCTGGAAGCCCCAATATCAACCCGTTTATAGGCAGGTGCACGCAAGACCCCTCGAAATTGGTTGTTTCTGGGCGGACCATAAGGCATTCCGTCGGAATACACGAATTTAAGTTGAAGTTTATAATTCGGGTTGTTAGGCAGATAATCCTGAAACATCATAGAGAAGGCATAACGCTGTTCGTTCGGACGGGAAACCCACCCCGGCCACACCATGGTAGAAGAGGTAATATTTCGGTTTTCGTCGTAGGTGTGCTGCAAATAACTGTCTCCAATAATATCTTCTTTCGAATTCATCAGTGAAAAATTAATCCAGGAATCCGTTCCGGGTACTAATTCCCCGAAGAGTTTAAAATCGATTCCGGCTGTATAAGCTTTGGCGTTGTTGTATCCTGAATAGGTAATCTGAACATTGTCAATATCATAGGTAATAACCCGGTCGGCTAGCTTCAGATAGGCTTCCGTGGTAAACTTAAATGGGCGACCGAAAGCCCGGAAATAATGGTCACCTCCCAGCACAAACTGCACCGAACGCTGAGCACGGATGTTTTCATTCAGGGATATATTCACATTTCCCAATGCATCACTGACTGTATCCCTGATTTCTTTGTAAAACGGAGCCTGATAATACAACCCGGTTCCAAATCTGAAACTGAAATCTTTTTTCCAATTGGGAATAAAAGCCAAAGAAACTCTTGGACTCAACAGCCATTCTTTATTGAACGTCCAGTAATGAGCACGAACGCCTCCCGTGACGGTAAAACCACCCGCTTCACCTCTCCATTTGTATGTATCTTGTAAAAAAGCAGAGGTACGCCAACTTGTGAGCGTGTTCGAAGATTTCATGTTGTAGTACAGATTCACGGTCTCACCATTGTAGGGTAGAGAATACCCCACTGAATCGCGCCATTCCCATTCGCTGATTTTGTCAGCAATAATTTCTCTTTGCGTATTGATACCCCATTTCAGTTTGTGTGAGATACCCTTAAATTCTCCGGCATGTCCTATGTTGAATACAGTTGCATTCAGCGTATTACGGGCATGTTCATGATATTTGCCAATTCCCAGTGTCGCACCTTCGCGGTTTTCTTCTTTCAAATCCATTTTAATTTCACCCAAAATATACTCACTTAAGATGTCGAAATTCTCATTCTCATTGGTTTGAAAAACAGAAGAAGTCAGACTTAGTTTGATATTTTGCTGGGGATGATAATGATAACTCAATGCTCCAAAGGCAGTTCTGAAAACATCTTTTTCTTGTCCTTCGAAAGATATATTTAAACTTCTACCCATATTATAGGTGCCGAAGTTGGTTTCTCGGGTGGTCGGGACAAAATTAAAAATGTTTTGAGAAAAGTTTCCCAAAAAAGTCATTTCCGATTGATCTGATAATTTGTAGGTAAAATATCCCTGATAATCAATAAATGAAGGTTTATATTCTCCTTGTGTATCAAGTGTCCCAAGTAAATAAGAGGATGTTTTATAACGAATTCCGTGCAACTGGGTGAAATTGTTTTTGGAAGTACCTAAATAAGCTGTTGCGCCCAGCAAACTCATCGAGACAGAAGACTCAAATTCAGTAGGTTTCTTATATTCAATATCGAGTACCGACGACATCTTATCTCCATATTCAGCATTGAAAGCGCCGGAAGAAAATCCTACCTTTTGCACCATGTCGTTGTTGATAAAACTGAGTCCTTCCTGCTGACCAGCTCTAACCAACAAAGGCCTGTAAACCTCAATTCCATTGACATACACGATATTTTCATCAAAATTACCCCTTCGCACATTGTATTGCGAACTCAATTCGTTATTGGACGTAACACCGGCAAAGGTTATCAGTATTGACTCAAAATTTCCGGAGATATTGGGCATCAGTTTCGATTTCAACGGATCCAGGTAATCCATGGTTGATGTTTGTCTGCGTTGCGCAACTACATCCAAATCCTGAATTTGCGTGCTGGTTGGACGTAACTCCACCGATATTTGCATCACAGCCTGTTTGGGATAAAGCGTGTGTCGGATGGTTTCATACCCCAGCATAGAAAAAACGATGGTGATAGAATCATTTACAGTGGTTGATAATTCGTAATAACCGTTTTGGTTGGTGGTAGTTCCTACCGGTGTTTTGTCGAAATATACATTGGCTAATTCAATTCCGCGGTTGTTGTTATCAATCACATATCCGAAAACCCTGAGTTTCGATTGAGCAAGAAGAGGAGAGAGGAATATGGTTAGTAATAAATAAGTTAATATCTTTCTGTACATGGATTGACAATTACATATAGCGAATAGCTAATAGCGAATAACAAATAGTGATTTAACGCGTGCAAATTTAACAAAAAATCCTGAAGTTAACGACTTCCGGATTTCAGAAAGGAAAACGAACTTTTCACTGAATTATTATTCAAAAGAAGAATAAACTTACCCCGATGATGCTGATAATAGCGCCAATGACATGGTGGGGTGCAATTTTTTCCTTGAACATGATGGCTGATGGAATAATGATAAACACCGGAACCATGGCCATGAAGGTAGAAGCAATACCAGTTTTAGTATGCTGAATAGCATAGAGTGAGAGTGTTATACCTAAAAAAGGTCCGAATAAAGACCCGATTGAAACGGCCCGGATGCCACTCCTATCTTTTAATGCCTCTTTGACTTTCGTCCATCTCTTTAAAACTGTTATC
>JAQWCZ010000293.1 GCA_028705705.1 Paludibacter sp. | reverse complement strand
TGTACGAACGACCATTAAATTGCTTCACTGGGAACGGGGTGGACTGGTAATTTATCACAAGCGGCTGGAACAAGGTCGTTTTACCATGCTCCGTTACGATGTGATAAGCGGGAGTTATTCACTTGGGTGGGCAGAATTGGTGATGATGGTTCAGGGTATCCAAATGAGCGATGTGCGGTATAAAAAAAGATATGAAAAAACATGAAAAAAACCTTATAGATAAAGGCTTTCAGGCTTGTGTAATCCATTGGTTTTTTGTATCTTTGAAGCATGAAAGCAGTTGAAAATCAGACATCAAAATCCACATCTCCGACAGATATGCAGGCGGAAATTGATCGTCTGAGTAAGCTGGTTGAGAAGAAAAATTCTATCATAGGGGAAAAAGAAGCTAAGATTGAGAAGCTGCTCAACGAACTTCTGTATTTACGTCGTGCCATCTTTGGTCGTTCTTCGGAACGTTATGTGAAAGAAGACCCCAATCAACTTTCGTTAGATTTTCAGGGATTGGACAAACTTCCCGAAGAAGAGTTGGCGGAAAAAGCGCAAGAGGTTCAAACCATCACTTATGAACGCAAAAAACAAAAAGAAGATACTGAAAAACCGGTTCGTCAGCCCCTGCCCGAACACTTGGAGCGTCGTGAAGAAATAATCGAACCGGATTCTATTCCCCAGGGTAGCAAATGTATTGGTCAACAAGTGACGGAAATACTTGAATACACTCCCGGGGAGTTTCATGTTCGCAGGATTGTGCGTAAGAAATATGCCCTGCCGGCCGGGCAAGGAATTATCATCGCGGAACTTCCATCACTACCCCTTCCCAAAAGCAACGCCGGAGCTTCATTGCTGGCCTACCTGTTGGTAAGCAAATACATGGATCACTTGCCTTTCCATCGTCAGATAGAGATTTTTAAAAGAATCGGAATTCACCTGGCGGCTTCCACGGTGAATGGATGGTTCTCTTCAGCGGTTGATTTGCTTGAATTGCTTTATGAAGAACTCCGACGGCAGGTGATGGCATCCCATTACATACAAATAGATGAAACATCCATCCCCGTGGTAGACAAAGATAAACCGGGAGCAACAAAAAAAGGATATCACTGGATCGTGCGTTCACCGCAGGAAAACAAACTCTTTTTCCATTACGATCAGGGTTCACGTGCACAGCGCGTGGCGATAGATATTTTGCGTGATTTTAAAGGTGCGGTACAAAGCGACGGCTATGGTGCCTATAATATCTATGAAAACAAACAGGATGTCCTTTTGCTGGGCTGTTGGGCACATGCACGCCGCAAGTTCGAACAGGCACTTCAAAATGATCCTGCCCGTGCAGCTTATGCTCTGGAGCAGATCCAGCAATTATATCTATTGGAAAGAGAAGCTGAAAATGCCAATCTGACACCCGAACAAACCAGCGAACTTCGCAAACAAAAAGCTTACCCCATACTCACAGCCTTCGAAAAATGGCTCGATACAACATATCCACAAGTGCTGCCAAAGTCCCAAATGGGACAAGCCATTGCATATACTTATAACATCTACCCCCGATTAGTGCGTTACGTGTTGGACGGAAGATACAAAATCGACAACAATGGAGCCGAAAACGGCATCCGCCCATTAGCTCTGGGTCGGAAGAACTACCTGTTCTGTGGCAACCACCAGGCTGCCCGGCACACGGCTATCATTTACTCCCTGCTGGGAACTTGCAAACTCAACAATGTCAATCCCATGGAATGGCTCACTGATGTGTTCAATAAAATCCAGGATTGCAAAAACACCCAACTTCATACCCTGCTACCCGCAGAATGGGCTGCAAATCGACAAAAAAAATAAACGAATCCTCAGTGGTCAACATGCTCCGGAATTGAACTTGCGGCACAATTTGCCGGAATTTATAAAAGTCCGGTGGTTGTTTAAATTATAATCATTATTTTTGATGCCAAAAGATGTAGTTGACCGAATGGTTACTCTGCAACTATGGAATAAAGGCTAAATTAGCAGATGATTTCTTAACTGACATTATTGATTTAAATCCAGATGCTGCTGTCGAAGCATTCAAGGAAATGGTGATGAATAAAAAGAATCCTGATTTAGATGAATATGCTGTATTAAATATCCTGAGAAAAAACAGCTTGAATGACACAGCAAATTATCTGCATGCGTTATTATAGTTCTTCACCCCACACCACCCTTTTCACATAATCGGTGTACGACAGGATAATCCGCACCACCTTGTCGCTCACATTGGGCATACTGTAATCGGCAACGGGTCTGAAGTTGCGCTCGGCACCTGTTTTCTGCTGTTCCAGTTCAACAAGTCCCTGCATCACCCGTTCGGGGTTTAAACCAACCATCATTACCGAAGCTTCTTCCATGGCTTCGGGACGTTCGTGCGCCTCACGGATGTTTAATGCCCGGAAGTTCAGGATGGAGGACTCTTCGCTGATGGTTCCACTGTCGGACAACACAGCCTTGGATTGCACCTGCAGGGCAATGTATTCGCTCAATCCCATCGGCTTCATCAACTTCACCTGTTCATCAAACTGAATACCGTGCTTTTCAATCATTTTGCGGGTACGGGGATGGGTAGAAACAATGACTGGCATGTTATAGTGCTCCGCCACCTGATTGAGGACCTTCACCAGATTGAAAAAGTTCTTTTCTGAAGCTATATTTTCTTCCCGGTGCGCCGAAACCACAAAATACTCCCCTTCCTTCAACCCAAACTTACTCAAGACTTTTGACTTTTGACCTTCGACTTTCGACTTATACTGACTCAATACCTCAAACATCGGACTGCCCGTTTTAATCACCCTGTCGGGTCGTAATCCTTCCGCCAGCAGGTACTCTCTGGCAATATCGCTGTAGGTCAGGTTTATATCGGCCGTATGATCCACAATCTTCCGGTTGCTTTCTTCCGGCACACGCTGGTCGAAACAACGATTTCCGGCCTCCATGTGGTAAATAGGAATATGACGTTTTTTTGCTGCGATGGCACACAGACAGGAGTTGGTGTCTCCCAATACCAGAAAAGCATCAGGCTGTACGGCTTCCAATACCGGGTCGATGTTAATCAATATTTGTCCTGCCGTTTCTGTCGCGTTCTTACCCGCGGCATTCAGAAAATAATCCGGTTTCCGTAAACCAAGGTCTTCGAAAAACACTTCGTTCAATTCATAATCATAATTCTGACCGGTATGCACCAATGTAT
>JAQWCZ010000292.1 GCA_028705705.1 Paludibacter sp. | reverse complement strand
ATAGTAATGATTGATAATATCCGTTTCATAATGTTAAATATGAATAAGTTACTAATTTATTTTATACCTTAAAATTAAAGTCCTTTATCTTCTTCCACCACTGCTACTACCAGAATTTCTGGATCCACCGGAACTTGATCCGGAATAGGAAGAACCGGAACTTCTTGAACTTCCTGAACTGGAACCTGAATAAGAAGATCCTGAACTGGATCGGGTAGTTGTTGATGGACTGCTGTAAGAAGGCGTACTATATGATTGTGACCTTGAAGGACTAGATGAACGTACAGCGGGTGAAGAATAACTTTCACTTCTTGATGGCGTATTTGTACTTCTTATTGTTGAAGTTCCTGTACCTGTTCTTACTGTTGAACTACTTCTGTTAATAGTCGTTGCCGGTGAAGTCCGTGTGCCTCGTGTGTTACTATTGATTACTGCATCTGATGAACTACGCGAAACGGCATTATTATTTCTATTAATACTTGTTGTAGTTCTACTGTCTCTATTGTATAAACTTGAATTGTTTATTGTTCTTGTACGTGTATCAATACCCGTATTTCGGATTGTATTGGTTGTTCTGTTTATTGTACTTCTGATTGCACTTCTTGAATCCACTGATCTGTTTATAATTCGACCTGATTCACCTGCAATCCTTTGTCTTTCACTTGTCACAACAGAACCTCTACCAACAGCGGGATTATAATTACCTCCGGCAATTCTGGTATTAACGCTACTTCTTCCCGATCCTGATCCTGATCGGGCACCGCTGTAATATTCTCTTCTGCGGTTGGCTTCATTATAATTTTGATTGCGTGATGTGGTTGTATATCCCCAATGTGGATAGTTATTCCAGTGATGTCCATAGTGATATGGATATCCCCATCCTCCATAATATCCCGGGTAATAATAGTTTCCCCATCCTCCATAATATCCACCGTAGTACCCACTATAATAACCGTAATTCCACGGATAATCATAATACCAGCTATTGTAATAAGTATAAGGGCTACCAAACCAACTGTTTCTCCAGTACCAGCTACTATAGCTGTACGGTCTCCAGAAATAATTATCCCAAAATGGATTTGTCCAGGTAGGTGTTACCCAGGCATAAGATCCGTCAACGTAAACATTCCAGTAATTATCATCCAGAAAATAAATATCAGTGTATTGAGGATCTGAAATGTGTATCGTGAATTTGGGATTGTGAAACCTGCGGATGCGTTCTGCATATTCATATTCAGTGTTACCACCCTGGAATTCATTAAGATAATAACCATCTTCAACAATTGAATCATTTCCTTCAGCCATTGCGATGCTATCATTTATTTCGGACAACAAATACACTGTATCTTTGTCTATAATCAAAGATTTGTTTTTCTTATTATTGTCGATGTAAATAATTTCTTTTGCCCCGTTTTTATAATTGGGTTTTGCAGATTTAATTTTTTCAGTTGTTAAAGCCTTATTAGCATCACTGGGCTTAAAATACACATCGTCAATAACATCCTGTGCTGGCAGGTAAGTAACCATGCAGACCAATAAAATGATAATTGAAATAATTGTTTTCATGACTTTTTCCTCCATATATTTGAGTGTCTTACATTACTAATTTGATTTTTATTATAAATTGTTTAGCTCAATAAATACATCAATAATTATACCAATATGCGTTAAATTCAAATTGATCAAATTTCTATTTTAAACAAAAAAAACTACTTTTGTATGCAAAACTAATAATTAAATGGAATAACCATGAATTATCTCGAATTTAAACTGAGTTTTTTGCCTAACGAAGACTATGTTGCCGATTTATTGGCTGCAGAACTTGGTCAAGTAGGTTTTGAAAGCTTCGAAAGAACAGAGGCTGAACTTACAGCTTATATCAACAACGATGACTTTCATAAAACTGAATTCTTACAAAAAATCAACGATTTTAAATATGCTGACGACATTCAATATGCGTACAGTGAAATCGAACAGCTTAACTGGAATGAGGAATGGGAAAAACATTATTTTAAGCCTATCATCATTGGTGATGAATGTCTGATTCATAGTTCATTTCATAAGGATTTGCCAAATGCGAAGTATGATATTGTAATTGATCCTAAAATGTCATTCGGTACAGGACATCATGAAACAACAAGTCTGATGATAGCTGAAATTTTACTGATGGATATAGAAGGCAAAACGGTTCTTGATATGGGATGTGGTACTGCTGTTTTAGCAATTCTGGTTGCACATAAAGGGGCAAAGCATGTAACAGCAATTGATATTGATACGTGGTGTGTTGAAAATTCTATTGAAAATATTCAGAAAAATAATGTGCCCAAAATCGAAGTACTGCATGGAGATGCTGAATTATTATCAGGTAAATCATTTAACATCATCATCGCCAATATCAATCGTAATATTTTACTGAATGACATTAAAAAATATGCCACCTGTTTGGGTAAAGGCGACGAATTGTATATGAGTGGTTTCTATGTTGAAGACATCCCCGTAATCGAACAAGAAGCTGCCAGCTATAATCTAGCTTTAGTAAATTATAAAGAAAAAAATAACTGGGCGGTTGTCAAGATGACTAAAACGCGGTAATTAAATCTATACCAGTATGTATTGCCTTTTCATTCATGGGTAATAAATGGTGATGGCGGGAAGGGAGGGTTTTCTTCAGCCCTAACAATACATTCTCGATTTCAACTATGGGTCTTACTTTCAACAATCCTCCCAAAATAATCATATTGATGGTTTTCGTTGCATTATTGGCATAAGCATATTCAGTGGCATCGATACGATAAATATGAATGTCTTTTCTTTTCGGGAATTTTTTCATTCCATTCCCGTCAAAAATTAATGTTCCACCTGGTTTTATAAGTTTCTCAAATCTTTCCAGTGAAGGCTGATTTAATACAATAGCTGTATCATACGTATTTAAAACAGGTGAACTGATTCTTTCGTCACTGAGGATAACGGTGACATTGGCTGTTCCACCGCGTTGCTCAGGACCGTAAGATGGCATCCAACTAACTTCTTTTCCCTGTATTAAACCTGAATAGGCCAGGATTTTACCCATGGATAAAACCCCTTGTCCGCCAAAACCGGCTATAATGATTTCTTCTGTCATTGTTTCTTAATAATAAAAATTAATTACCCACTACCCACTAACCAAACGTCTTTTAAATCTCCCATGGGATACACAGGAAACATGTTCT
>JAQWCZ010000027.1:12342-13391 GCA_028705705.1 Paludibacter sp. | reverse complement strand
TTCAAAGGATATGCTTTTCAGATCGAAATGAAATTTACAGCCTACAAATGTGGATTTAAACTGGTGGAAGTGCCCATCATCTTCATCAACAGGGAATTGGGTACTTCTAAAATGAGTGGTGGTATTTTCGGCGAAGCATTTTTAGGTGTGGTTCAGTTAAAATTGGAAAGCTGGAGGAGGAAATACCCAATCATTAATTAGTGGTTAGTGGTTAGTGGTTAATAACTTACATGTAACTTATATGGTTTAAAAAATTGAAAGATTCATGGGTTTATCTCTAATGTTTTTTTTTGTGTTTCCTTAGTTTTTCTTTTGTGCCTTTTGTGGTTTTAATTCTTTAATTGTAAATAACAAATAACGTGTTGTTAATCAAAAATGCAACCATCTTCAATGATGGAAAACGCTTTACAGGATCTGTCCTGCTCGACGGAGAAATGATCAGCGCTATTTTTCAGCGAAGTGATGTCCCGGAGAATGTATGTGCTGATGAGGTGATAGATGCAACCGGACTGTGGTTGCTGCCAGGTGTTATCGATGATCAGGTACATTTTCGGGAGCCGGGTCTGACTCATAAAGCCGATATTGCTACGGAATCGATGGCGGCGGTTGCTGGCGGTGTAACTTCATTTATGGATATGCCCAATACCATGCCGCTGACAATTACCAGTGATGCATTGGAGGATAAATACAGGATTGGCGCTGAAAAATCGGTGGCCAATTATTCTTTTTACATGGGTGCCACCAATGACAATATTGAAGAACTTAAAAAAATAAATCCTGCTGAAGTCTGTGGGGTAAAGGTGTTTATGGGCTCCTCAACCGGTAATATGCTGGTGGATAACCGGGAGACACTGAGTCGCATTTTTGCTGAGATTCCAATGTTGATTGCCACCCATTGTGAAGATGAGGCAACTATACAAGCGAATAAAGCCAACTATAAAGCAAAGTATGGCGATGATTTGCCCATTCAGTTTCACCCCCTGATACGGGATGCTGAAGCCTGTTATAAATCATCGGCCTTCGCAGTGGAACTGGCAACAAAATACAAT
>JAQWCZ010000027.1:0-12332 GCA_028705705.1 Paludibacter sp. | reverse complement strand
CCCGCACGCGAAGTGGCTTTGTTCAGCAATAAACTGCCGTTGAAAGAGAAAAAAATTACGGCTGAAGTGTGTGTGCATCACCTGTGGTTCTCGGATCAGGATTATGAACAATACGGAAACCGCATCAAATGGAATCCGGCTGTCAAAACTGAAACCGACCGGCTTAAACTCATCGAAGCGCTGAATCAGGATTTGATTGACGTGGTGGCTACCGACCATGCACCACATTTGTTGAGAGAAAAAGAGGGTAACTGTCTGAAAGCAGCTTCGGGCGGACCCTTGGTGCAATTTTCACTACCTGCCATGCTGGAATTGGCTGCTAAGGGCTATTTTACGGTGGAGCAGGTGGTTACAAAAATGTGTCATGCGCCCGCCGATTTATTCAGGGTACAAAAACGGGGCTATATTCAGCCAGGTTATTATGCTGATTTGGTGTTGGTTAACCCCGCTAAATCTATGCCGGTTACTGCTGATATTGTGCTTTCAAAATGCGGCTGGTCGCCATTCGAAGGTATGACTTTTAATTATGTGGTGGAAAAAACCTGGGTGAATGGTCAGTTGGCTTACAGTGATGGTAAGGTGAATGCAGCTATTCGGGGTAAAAGATTGATGTTTAATAAATATTGATGATGATAAACAGATTTTTCTTTCCCGCTTTGTTGGCTATTGTTCTACTTTCTTGTCAGCAGCCAGCTTCCAAAAACAAGGAATACACAAAAAATAGTGGTACAATCCATGGGACATTTTACCATGCAACCTATTTACATCCCGAAGGAAAAGATTTGCAGCCTGAGATTGAAGCCAAGATGCGTGAATTCGAACTTTCACTGTCAACTTTCAATCCGAATTCGATTATTTCTCGAATCAACAGCAATGAGGACAGTGTAACGGTTGATGCGTATTTTGAAACCATGTACCGGGAAGCCCTTCAGGTTTCGGAGCAGACGGGTGGTGCATTTGATATCACGGTAGCTCCGTTGGTGAATGCCTGGGGGTTTGGCTTCGGAGATCAGGAAAGAAAAGAGTTGCCGGATGTAAAGTTTATTTTACCCTATATTGGTTACAAAAAAATCAGTCTTAAAAATAACCGGCTCATCAAATCGGACAAGCGTATCATGCTGGATGCAAGCGCCATTGCTAAGGGACAATCATCGGATGTAATCGGAAAGCTCTTGGAATCTTATGGTTGTGAACATTACATGGTTGAGATAGGGGGAGAAATTGCCTGTAAAGGGTTGAATCCCCATGGTAAAAAATGGCAAATTGGAATCGATAAACCAACTGAAGAAATTCTCGAGGAACAAAGAGAATTACAAATCATACTGGGAATTACCGATTGTGGAATGGCTACTTCAGGTAATTATCGTCAGTATTACTATAAAGACGGGAAAAAATATGCGCATACCATTAACCCGCTAACCGGTTATCCTGTCGATCACAACATGTTAAGTGCCACGGTTATAGCTGCATCTTCCATGCGTGCAGATGCTTTTGCAACGGCTTTCATGGTGTTGGGCGTTGATAGCAGTCTGGCCGTATGTCGCCGTGTTCCCGATATCGAATGTTACTTGATTTATGTGGATGAAGCAGGAAACTATCAGGTTAGCTATTCTGAAGGCTTTGAGAAATACTTCAATGAATAGTGTGAAAAAATTTTATTATTACATTTAAATTACTTACTTTTGCAGTCCAATTTTCTTATGAAGAAATACTTAGCCATCATAATAGTTTTATTTGCCGCGATTGCTTGCAGTGAATATCAGAATATACTGAAAAGTACCGATCCTGAATTGAAGTATAACAAAGCCGTAGAATATTTTGAAAAAAATGATTTCATGCGCGCCTCTACTTTGTTCGATGAGGTTTCCAAATACTTTAGGGGAACAGAACGTTCCGAGCAAATATTAAACTATCTGGCGAAGTCTTATATGGGGCAAAAGGATTATTTTACGGCAAGTGAATATTACAAGACTTACGTGAAAACCTATCCGAAAGGAACCTATATTACTGAAGCCCGGTTTATGATAGGATATTGTTTTTATCTGGATTCTCCGGATGCCAGACTTGATCAGACGGCAACCCGCGATGCTATTGCAGCATTCCAGGAGTTTTTGGATATTCATCCGGATAGTGAAAGAGTTCCTGAAGTGAACAAATTGCTTGATGAATTAAAAAGTAAATTAGCATATAAAGAATTGCTGAGTGCAAGGCTTTATTATAATTTAGGTAACTATTTGGGCAATAACTATTTATCTGCTATTATTGTAGCTCAGAATGCCTTGAAAAATTATCCTGCAAGTGATTACAGAGAAGAGTTATCTTTTATCATTCTTCAATCCAAATACGAACAAGCTGTTCTGAGTGTTGAAGAAAAAAAGTTGGAAAGATACCGAGATGCTGTTGATGAATATTACAATTACATAAATGAATTTCCAACAGGCAAATATAAAAGAGATGCTGAAAAAATATTCGCTGCATCTCAAAAAATTGTAAAAGATTAAATAATTAAATATATGGATTTCAAAAAAGTAAATGCTCCAACAACTACTATTTCCCGTGATATGAATGCCTTGAGCGAGGAAATTGGTAATGTGTATGAAACAGTGATGGTCATTGCTAAAAGAGCAAATCAAATCAGTGCTGAAATTAAATCAGAAATTGATAAAAAATTACAGGACTTTGGTAATACATCAGAAAATATTGAAGAAGTTTTTGAAAACCGTGAACAAATTGAAATTTCACGTTATTTTGAGAAACTTCCAAAACCAGTATTACTGGCAACTCAGGAATTTATTGAAGGAAAGATTTATTACAGAAATCCATTGAAGGATAAACTGAAATAAACGATTCAGAACGTGTAATTGAAGGTCACAAGGTGTGTTCGTTATGAACAAACTTTGTGACTTTTGTTTTTTTCAGATTTTAATCTGATTTCTTTTTGTATTTTTGTGGAGCGTGAAGTGATTAACACAAATAAATCAATTATGTTAAGCGGAAAAAAAATCATATTAGGTGTAACGGGTGGAATTGCGGCCTATAAATCAGCACAGATTATACGTTTATTGGTACAGAGAGGTGCCGAAGTAAAAGTTATCATGACACCACTGGCAAAAGAGTTTATAACGCCTCTTACCATGGCGACGCTGTCAAAAAATCCCATATTGGTCGATTTTTTCAATCCAATCAATGGGAACTGGAATAGTCATGTTGACTTGGGTACCTGGGCAGATGCCTTGTTGATTGCACCGGCAACTGCAAATACCTTGGCTAAAATGGCTACAGGTATAGCCGATAATCTGCTGTTAACAACTTATTTGTCGGCACGATGCCCGGTGTTTATTGCCCCAGCCATGGATCTGGATATGTTTGTACATCCGACCACCAAACAAAATATCAATACCTTGAAATCTTTTGGTAATTATGTGATTGAACCTACAGTCGGGGAACTGGCAAGCGGACTCGAAGGCAAGGGTAGGATGGAAGAGCCTGAAAATATTGTGCGATATCTGAATGATTTTTTCTATCCGAAAGATATGCAAGGTAAAAAAGTCCTGATTACAGCCGGACCAACATACGAAATGATAGATCCGGTACGTTTTATTGGAAATTATTCTTCCGGGAAAATGGGATTTGCACTGGCTGAAAATTGTGCCAGACACGGAGCGGAGGTTACGTTGGTTTGTGGACCAGTCAGCCTGAGTACACCATACAAAAATATCGAGCGAATTAATGTTGAATCGGCGCAAGAAATGCATAAAGTGGTAATGAGTAGGTTTGATCAGGTTGATGGTGCGATACTTTGTGCTGCTGTAGCAGATTTTACGCCCGTTTCCCCTGCTGAAACTAAAATGAAACGTGGAAAAGATAATTTGATTATCGAATTGAAACCTTCGGTTGATATTGCTGCTGAAATAGGGAAGATTAAAAGACACGAACAGTTTGTCGTAGGATTCGCCCTGGAAACAAACGATGAGGAAGCCAATGCTGTCAGCAAAATGGAACGTAAGAACTTTGATTTTATCGTGTTGAATTCTTTGCGCGATCCTAATTCAGGTTTCGGTTTCGATACGAATAAAGTGACCATTTTACATCGCTCGGGTTTGAAAAAGCAGTTTGAACTGAAAAGTAAACTGGATGTGGCTGATGATATAGTGAAAGAGATTAATACCTTGATATTTTGACGTTCAACATGCTGAATTTTAATCACATGAGTCACATAAGTACACGTTAAATGTTTTACTGTGACTAATGTGGTAAAATATTATTGCTTTGAAAATTAAATTGATATAATGTGTTTGTTGTAGAACGATTTAGTATGAGATTTTTATTGCTCGTAGTTTTTATACTTTTTTCGACATTCATTCCTGCGCAGGAACTGAATTGTAATCTGAAAATAAATTCAGATATGATCCAGGGTTCTAATAAGTCAGTATTTTCCACACTCGAGAAATCGGTATCCGACTTTATCAACAACAGAAAGTGGACTGAACTTTCTTATGCTCCTGATGAGCGGATTGAATGCAATATAAATATTATTGTATCTAAGGTCGAAGATGATGTTTTTACGGCTGAAATCCAGGTACAATCGAGACGACCGGTGTTCAATTCATCTTACAATACTACTTTATTTAATTTCAGGGATAATGCTTTCGTGTTCAATTACAAAGAGTTTGAAGTGCTGGAATTCAATGAGAATTCGATTACGTCGAACTTGACGGCAGTGCTGACTTACTATGTGTATCTCATCATCGGTTATGATATGGATTCTTATTCCCGACTGGGCGGTACTCCTTATTTTCAGGCTGCAGAACGGATTGTAAACAATGCGCAATCGCTTGATATGCCGGGATGGCGTGCCTTTGAGAGTAGCAGAAACCGGTATGCCCTGATCAATAATCTGAATGATGAGGCATTTAAAAAATTCAGGAATTATTTCTATGAATATCACCGCCTTGGATTGGACGAAATGACCATCAACATGGTCAATGCCCGTGCCCGAATTAATGCCGGACTATCCGTCCTGAGGGAAACAAATCGTGCGAGGCCTTCGGCTGTTGCCATAACAACCTTTCTGGATGCCAAAACAGAAGAATTGATTAATATCTTCAAAAGGGCAACTGATCAGGAGAAAAAGAATATGATTGAAGTTTTGTCAGATGTCAATCCGACCCAGGCGGAAAGATATGAATCTATTCTGAAATAGTATCTATGTTGAAATCAATATTTATCTCGAATTACGCCTTAATTTCAACACTGGAAATTGATTTTCAGTCGGGATTATCTGTGTTGACCGGTGAGACCGGAGCCGGTAAATCCATCATATTAGGTGCTTTGTCGCTCATACTGGGACAGCGGGCTGATAATAAATCCATCAAGAAGGAGGAAGATAAATGTGTGGTAGAAGCGGTGTTCGATATTTCAGCCTATAAACACCTGGATGATTTTTTTGAAACAAATGAACTTGACCAGGATGTGCATCATTGTATCATCCGCAGGGAACTTACGGCCAATGGCAAATCAAGGGCTTTCATCAACGACACGCCGATTGCATTAAATGTATTACGTGATTTAACTTCCCGGTTGATTGACATTCATTCTCAGCATGAAAATCTCTTGCTGTCGAATACAGTTTATCAGTTGGAGGTACTGGATACGGTTGCCCGAAATAGTGAATTGTTGCAACAATATCGCGAATCGTATATCGCGTGGAAAGCGGATGAAAAAGCATTGGAGAAACTGAAAGCTGATGCAGCCCAAGCGGCTTCCGAGACCGATTTCATTCGTTTCCAGTTTAACCAGTTACAGGGAGCCAGACTCATTACTGGCGAACAACAGGCGCTTGAAACAGAACAAGAGAGCCTGAGTCATGTAGAGGAAATAAAAACGGAGCTAAACAGAATTACAGATTTACTGCATGGAGAGCAGGGGAGTCTGCTACAACTCAAAGAATCGGTAATAGCTATGTCGAAAATTGCTAAGTTTATCACCGAAGGGGATGCAAAATTCGAAAGAATACAGGCTGCATACATTGATTTAAAAGATCTGGCCCATGAACTTACCATTATGCAGGAAAACCTGGATTATAATCCGGCCCGACTTGAAGCAACTGAAAACCGGTTGAGCGAGTTGTATTCGCTGATGCAGAAATTCAAGGTGAATTCAGTTGAAGCATTGATTGAGAAACGGGATGCCTTTGATGCTCAACTACAGCACATTGATTCATTCGAAGAAGAAATCAGTCAGCTTGAAAAAAAACTGGCAATATCTTTTGCTCAGTTGCAGGAACATGCTTCGCTGCTGACGGAAAGCAGAACATCACAAATTGTCACTGTTGAGCAATACATGGTGCAACAACTATCTAAGCTTGGTATGCCCAATATTCAGTTTAAAATAAGGCTGATGCCGATGCAACACTACACTGAAAACGGCATCGATCAGGTTGAGTTTCTGTTTTCGGCCAATAAAAACCGGGAATTGCAAAAAGTCGAGGAAATAGCTTCAGGCGGTGAGGTTTCTCGTTTGATGCTGACGATAAAATCCCTGATTGCCGGCAAATCCGATTTGCCGACCATCATCTTCGACGAAATTGATACCGGCGTTTCCGGTGAAATAGCGCACCGCATGGGTGAAATCATGCTTCAAATGAGTCGCACCATGCAGGTGATTACCATTACCCACCTGCCTCAGATTGCTGCTAAAGGAGAACATCATTTCAGGGTTTATAAAGATGATTCCGGTCAGCAAACAGAAACTTATATCCAACAATTATCAGCTACCGAAAGAGTAGATGAAATAGCCACCATGCTAAGCGGTAAAGTCCGTGGGGAGGCCGCGATTCAAAACGCGAGGGAAATGTTGAGTAGTGGATAGTGGTTAATTAACTAACCACTGACCACTTTTATTTCCAAAATCCGCTTCGTCTCATCTGTTACTTTAACCCGCTCATCAATCCTCAGTCCTACCACCCACACGATTTGATTGTTGGAGAGTACAACGTGGATATTTTCTTTGTCGAATCGGTTGATTTTTAAATCAATAAAAAAATCGCTTAATTTCTTTTTGCCTTTCATGCCGAGGGGGTAAAAATAATCTGCTTCCTGCCATTTCCGTATTTTCAGCGGAAAGTTGACTTTATCGGCATCAAGGTGAATGGTTTTATTGTCTTTTGATAACTTAAAATCTATGTCTTTATTAAGAATGCGGATTTTCAGTCTGTTATTATCTGTTGAGTCTAATAAATCATCAGAGTTAATCACATTGGGTCTAACTATCAACTGATTCCGGTCTTTCAGCAGACAATGTGTCCCGGAATGGAATCGTTTGCCAGGTTCTGCTTGGAAACATTTGCTTATTTGCCCGATCTGATCCCGGTTAAAACCATAATCTTTGAGTAGTTCAAATAAAATGGTTTGATATTCCTCATGTTGAATCAGCTTAAAATAATCAACCGACAGGGTGGTGTCAGAAGTATGCACGATATCATTCCGGATAGCTGCAATTTCCTGTTGATAAATTTTATATGCTCCTTGCAGGTTTTCAATCGTTTCTTTACAGGTACTCCGGAAAGACGGATTGATTTCTTCCAACAAAGGAATGATGACATGCCGGAATTTATTCCGGATGATGTCTGTTGATGCATTGGATGAGTCTTCTACAAATTCCAGTTGGTTTGCTGCGATATATTGCTTTATTTCTTTACGCGAAGACGATAGCAAAGGGCGTACGATTTTCCCGTTTCGCGCTTGTATGCCGGTCAGACCTTTTAGTCCTGTTCCACGGGTTAAGTTAAATAATACAGTCTCGATATTATCATCGAGGTGGTGACCGGTCGCAATGGCCTGTGCACCGTGTTCTTTACAGATTTTTTCGAACCAATCGTAACGTAATTCCCTTGCTGCCATTTCAATGGAGATGCCCTTTTCTTTTGCGTAGCTATTTGTCTGAAAATCAATATACATGAAAGGTATATTGAGCTTCTTAGCCAGCGAGCTAACAAACTCTTGATCCCGCATAGATTCTGTTGTTCGCAAGTGGAAGTTACAATGTGCTGCCAGGCATTGATAACCTGCTTTCAATAGGATATCAAGCAATACAACAGAGTCGCTTCCCCCACTTACGCCTACAATTACAGGTCCTTTTTCAGACACTAATAATTGGTTTTCCTGTATGAAATGTTGAACTTTTTGCAGCATGATTCTTTCAGTTTTAATATGAAATAGCCATGAAATAGCGTCCGGCAAAGATAATGATTCATTTGCGCATTCACAAAGCTAGTTTTAATCAATTTGTATTATCTTTGGATGTAAAATTAATTGCAAGCATACTTATGAGTCAATCTTTTCAGGAATTAGTGAGGAAACGCCAGAGCGATCGGGCTTACACTGATAAGCCGGTTGAACCGGAAAAAATAGAACGTATATTGGAAGCAGCCCGTATGGCGCCTTCGGCCTGTAATGCGCAACCCTGGAAAATGATCGTGGTTACCGATCCTGAGAAAAGAATGCAAATCGCGGATGCCTGTACCAGCAGGGCATTAAGCATGAATCATTTCAGCAAACAAGCGCCTGTACAAATTGTTCTGGTGGAGGAAAATGCTAATTTCACTTCGAAATTTGGGAGTATGGTCAAACAAATCCATTATCCGCATCTCGATTTGGGAATTGTGGCTGCTCATATTTGTCTGGCTGCCGCTGATGAGGGACTTGGTACCTGCATGCTGGGCTGGCTGAACGAAAAGAAGATCAGATCCATACTGCACATCCCGGGAAGTAAAAAAGTGATGCTGGTGATTTTGCTGGGTTACTCAGCTCAGCCTACCAGGGAGAAGAAAAGAAAAAAATTGGATGAGGTTGTTAGTTGGGAGAAATACTAACATATATAATTAATATCCCCATTTCAACCAAACTGCTCCCCAGGTGAATCCGGCACCAAAAGCTGTCAGGATAATATTGTCTCCTTTTTTGAATTTCTTTTCAGCTTCCCATATACAAATTGGAATGGTAGCAGCCGAGGTGTTCCCGTATTTTTCTATATTGATGATTACCCGTTCGTATGGTACGCCGGTGCGACTTACCACTGCATCAATGATGCGTAAATTAGCCTGGTGTGGAATCAGCCAGTTAATATCTTCAGATTTTAAGTTGTTTTTATCCATGATATCACCAGAAACACCGGCCATGTTGGTAACAGCATGTTTGAAAACGTACTGTCCTTCCTGGTAAATCGTATGTTCGTGTTTTTGAATTGTCTCTAATGAAGCTGGATAAGCTGAACCTCCTGCTTTCAACATGAGATGTTTACTTCCGGAACCATCAGTAGATAACAACGAATCCATCACGCCAAGTTCTTCTGTTGTGGGTTCTAACAAAACAACCCCTGCACCGTCGCCAAAAAGCGGTGCTGTTGTACGGTCGTCATAATTGGTAATGGATGACATTTTCTCAGCGCCGAAAACAAGTACTTTCTTATATCTTCCTGTTTCGATGAAACTGGCAGCATTCGTAAGAGCCACGATAAAACCAGAACAAGCAGCTTGCAAGTCGAATGCTAATGCGTTTTTAATACCCAGTTTATCAGCAATTATTGAAGCACATGATGGGAAAATATAATCAGGAGTAGTTGTCCCCACCAGAATTAGATCAATGTCTTCAGGTTTAGTTCCCGTTTTAGCAAATAATCCTTCTGCAGCTTTAACGGCCATGTAAGAAGTTCCGGTGTTCGGTTCTTTCAGTATACGACGTTCCTTGATACCAACACGTGTGGTAATCCATTCGTCACTGGTGTCCATCATGGTACTTAGTTCGTGATTGTCCAGCACGTATTCTGGAACATATCCGCCTACACCAGTGATAACTGCATGAATTTTTGACATATTAAACTGTTACGGTTTTTTCAATAGCTAATTTTCCTCTGTAATAACCACATTCTCCACAAACTGTGTGATAGATATGTTGAGCGCCGCAGTTTGGACAAACGGCCAGTGTTGGAGCTACTGCATTATCGTGCGTTCTTCTCTTTGCTGTGCGGGTTTTTGAATGTTTTCTTTTAGGATGTGCCATTTTTATATGTTTTAGTTAATTATTATCAAAGTTTATATTTTGCAGACTATCCCAACGGGGATCTATCTGTACATCTTCTTCAATTGAAGTATCATCATCATCTACATCAAACAAATTGTTGTCTTCCGTATCATCTTTTTGACGTGTAATATGACGTTTCAACTTGTCAACCATATTTTTATTACATTCTCCCGGAGGGTGAACGTGTTTAATAGGTATGTTCAATACGATAAATTCATATAGAAACCAAGCGATATTGATGCTTCCTTCAACTTCCGGTACGACCACGATTTCATTTTCTTCAGCATATGTTTTACCGAATTTTACTTCGATTTTCTCTTCATGCTTGATGAACTGTTCCATTTCATCTAAACAACGGTCACAAGGTATCTTGATAATTCCTTCCAGCTTAAATGCCAGTTCGTATGTTGCAATTTTCTTCTGAACGCTTACTTTGGCTTTGACATTTCCTTTTTTTACTTCCGGACTGTCGATTTTTGCAAAGTAAGTATCGTTCAAATCAAATTCGAAAACCCGAACGCCGTCTACAATTTCCTTTAATATGATGTTGTATTGTCCGAATTTAGACATAGTTGCTTGATGTTCTTAAAAAACCGTGCAAAAGTACAAAAAGTTTGGGGATTATAAAATAATAACTTAAAATATTAACCTAAAATAGGGAAAAAACAATGTTATATGCTGACATTATGCTTTTAGAATAATCCGGATGGTTGTGCCTACATTGATTTCTGAACTCTTTACGAAGATCTTTCCGCTGTGATATTCTTCAATAATTCTTTTGGCGAGTGAAAGTCCTAATCCCCACCCTCTGCTTTTGGTTGTAAATCCAGGTGTAAAAATGGCTTTGTAATTTCTTCTCTCAATTCCTTTCCCGGTGTCTTTTACATCTATGATACATTCTTTGTCTGTTTTAGTAATGTATAGATAGATTTTACCGCTTCCATCCATGGCATCAATGGAGTTTTTACATAAATTTTCGATAACCCATTCGAATAGCGGAACGTTAAGTTTGATGAATAAATGGTTCTTATCCGGGAAGTGGCATTGTATCTTCACTTTTTGGGAAGTTCTGTTTGAAATATATTGTACAGCGTTTTGGATGGTTTCATTCAGACTTACCAGTTGTAAGTCGGGTACAGAACCAATCTTCGAAAATCTTTCTGCAATAATACGAAGGCGATTGACATCTTTCGACATTTCACCTATCATTTTGTCTTCTTCGTGTTTCATTTTCAGTAAATCAACCCAAGCCAATAAAGATGAAATCGGAGTGCCGAGCTGATGTGCTGTTTCTTTGGACAATCCAACCCACACCCTGTTTTGTTCAGCTTTCTTGGTACTCGAAAATGCAAAAAATGCCATCAACATAAAGAAAAAGATGATACCAAGTTGAATATAGGGGAAGTAGTAGAGTTGTTTTAAAAGGGATGAATCATCGTAATAAATGAATTGTGAGTTGTCTCCCAATTTGACTTCAATTGCCGGATTTTTATGCTTCAAACGGTTGATTTCTTTTCTGTAAAAAACATCAATATTTTTAACCGGTTCTTTTACATTTTTTGATGAGAGTAAGTTGTCGTTCTCGTCCACTAATATTACAGGGATGGTTTTATTTCCTTCTATAATGGAGATGATAAAATCGAGGTTGGTTGTTTCGTCTGCCAATATTAATTGTCGGGTTGCTTCCGCCCAGATTTCTATCTTTCGTTTTTCTTCCTGTGCGAGAGAGTTCCCTAATTTATTGCTGAAATAGGTAGAAGCAACCACAATTCCCGCACCGATAATGATGAATATCAGTTTGAGGTGTTGTGATATTTCCTGCATTTTAAGGGTAGAAAATAACTTGCGCATTGATTGTTAATTTGGGGTTCAAAGATAAGAAAAATATGGATTATAACATCCTTATGATTATTTTAAATTATCTTTGCACGTATTTTTTTTACAGTTTAGCTATTTATTCATCCCTGTTTAAGAGGAATAAGAGCAGTTTGGTAAATATTGTATATGATGCATAAATCAGGTTTTGTAAATATTGTGGGAAATCCAAATGTCGGAAAATCAACACTTATGAACGCGTTGGTGGGAGAACGGATTTCCATTATTACATCGAAAGCGCAAACTACCAGACACCGGATTTTGGGCATAGTCAACGGCGATGATTTTCAGATTGTATATTCTGATACACCGGGTGTGTTGAAGCCGAATTATCGATTGCAGGAATCTATGCGTAAATTTTCGAATTCTGCTTTAACA
>JAQWCZ010000291.1 GCA_028705705.1 Paludibacter sp. | reverse complement strand
GTTGTAATGATTTTAGTCTTTTCATGCTTTTATTTTTTATAAATTAATATGGATTATAGCACAAAGATAAAATAAAAGGTTCATCCTCTATATTATCACGTTCAATATTTTCAGTAAAAATTGTACATTTGTAGCTTAATTATTTCAATATGTCATATCAACATCAACCCGAATATATCTTCGAAAGCAGTTGGGAAGTCTGCAACATGGTAGGCGGTATATATACTGTACTTTCGACGAGAGCAGCTACATTACATCAACATTATGGCGATAAACTGATTTTTATTGGTCCTGATGTCTGGTGTGGAAAACAAAATCCTTATTTCGAGGAAATTTCGGATTTACTTCCGGAATGGAAAGCATATACTTCAAGCAAATATAACCTGTCCATTCGCATCGGAAGATGGAAGATACCGGGTCGTCCCGTTGCCGTACTGGTAGATTTTTACTACCTGATGATGAAAAAAAACGAGATTTACGGTCATGTATGGGAAACATCCGGTGTAAATTCATTGATGGCTTACGGCGATTATGATGAATCGTCGATGTTTGGTTATGCTTCGGGCATGATTATCGAAAGTTATTACCAATTCTTCGGATTGAACCCGAAAACGCCCGTGATTGCTCATTTCAACGAATGGATGACCACCTTTGGTGTGTTTTACATCAGGGAAAAACTACCGGATGTGGGTATCGTTTTTACAACCCATGCCACTTCCATCGGTCGATCCATTGCCGGAAATCACAAACCGCTTTATGATTATCTAAATGAATATTACGGAGATCAGATGGCAAAGGAACTGAATATGATTTCTAAACATTCCACGGAAAAACAAGCCGCTCATTTAGCTGATTGTTTTACCACCGTAAGTAAAATTACGGCAAAAGAATGTGAACAACTGCTGGATAAAAAGCCCGATGTGATTACCCCCAATGGTTTTGAAGACGATTTTGTGCCGAAAAATAAGGTTTTCAGTCGGTAAAGAAACGAAGCCCGCAAGTTATTGAAACTGGTCGCTGAAAAACTGCTGGGTTACGAACTCAACGAGGATGCCCTGTTTGTAGGCACGGCCGGGCGCTATGAATTCAAAAACAAGGGATTAGATGTTTTTATCGAATCGCTAAAGCACCTCAACAACCGGAAAGATATACCGAAACAAGTTGTCGCCTTTATCATGGTGCCAGCCTGGATAAAAGGTCACCGGGAAGATCTGGCCAATGTGTTGCTTCATCCTGACCGGATACTGCACAGCGCGAACAGGATAACTACCCACGATTTACATGAAACGCATCATGACGATGTGATAAAGTCGCTCGAATGGTTTCACCTGAAAAACCTGAAAGAAGAAGCGGTAAAGGTTATTTTTGTTCCCGCTTACCTGAATGGATATGATGGTATTTTCAATAAAACCTATTATGACTTGCTCATCGGACTGGACCTCACCGTTTTCCCATCCTATTATGAACCCTGGGGTTATACCCCACTCGAAAGTATAGCTTTTCAGGTACCTACTATCACCACCGATTTATCTGGTTTTGGTGAATGGGTATCAGATTTACCACAAGGAATAGAAGAAGGCGTTGGCATCATCCACCGGTCGGATTACAACGGACATGAAGTTGCCGTGAAAATTGCCGACATGATCCATCAGTTTGCTACATGCCATTCTACAACCGTCAAATCCATCCGCGAAAAAGCAGCCCTCATCGCTGAAAAAGCACTTTGGAAACACTTTATTCAGTATTATGAAGAGGCGTATGGGGTGGCATTGCAAAAACGTTGTTCATCCCAAACCTGTCAGGATTTGAAATCCTGACAGGTTTAACGAGGAAAATATATTTTCCTCCAACTTCAATCGTTTGCATGAAAAACATATAAATATGCTGTAAAACATTTATTTTATTTGCATAAATATTATAACTTTGCAAAACATATTATATAACATGTAAGTTATTTGTTTAATTGAATCAACCAACTCAATAACATTCAAATTATGAAAATTAAAACAAACACTGTAAACGATATAAGTTGGAAAGAACTGAATGTTAAATCCAACCTCCCTGAAAGCGTAAAGAAACTGGAAGAAATTGCCCGTAACATCTGGTGGGTGTGGAACAGCGATGCCAAGAACATGTTTCGCACCATCAATGCTCAAGCCTGGAAAGAAGCGGGTTCAAATCCAATCTGTTTATTGAACATCCTGACGCATGAGGAATTAATTGCTCTTGGAAATGACGCTGCTTTTGTCAAAAAACTGGATGATATCTACAATAGGTTTACTCAATATATTAACACCCCATACAACACAGATAAACCATCCATTGCCTATTTCAGCATGGAATACGGTCTGACTGAAATCCTGAAAATATACTCTGGTGGATTGGGCGTACTGGCAGGTGATTACCTGAAAGAAGCAAGCGACTGCGCCATTGATATGACCGCCATCGGATTTCTATATCGCTATGGATATTTTACACAATCTCTTTCTGTTGAAGGACAACAGATTGCCGTGTATGAACCACAAAACTTCAATGTTTTACCGATTGAACAGGTTAAAGATGTAAACGACAACCCGATTGTAGTAGAAGTTCCTTTTCCTGACAGAATGGTATATGCACACCTCTGGAAAGTTGCAGTGGGGCGCATCAAGCTTTATTTGCTCGACACTGATAACAATATGAACAACGATGCTGACCGTTCAATTACGTATCAACTGTATGGAGGCGACTGGGAACACCGGTTAAAGCAAGAAATCATGCTGGGCATCGGGGGTATCCTGGCATTACAGAAATTAGGCATCGAAAAACAGGTTTACCACTGCAATGAAGGGCATGCCGCCCTCATCAACGTGCAACGTTTGGTTGATTATGTTACTTCCGGACTTACTTACAATCAGGCGTTAGAAGTTGTTCGTGCCAGTTCTCTCTATACGGTTCACACGCCCGTTCCTGCCGGTCACGACAGCTTTACGGAAGATCTATTCATGAAATACATGAGCGCATATCCGGCCAAACTCCAAATTAGTTGGGATGATTTTATTGATATGGGTCGGGAGCATCCGGGTAACAAGGAAGAAAAATTCTCGATGAGGGTGTTTGCCTGTAATACCAGTCAGGAAGTCAACGGCGTTAGCTGGTTGCATGGCAAGGTTTCTCAGGAGATGTTCAATCCTATCTGGAAAGGCTATTTCCCGCAGGAATTGCATGTTAATTACGTA
>JAQWCZ010000290.1 GCA_028705705.1 Paludibacter sp. | reverse complement strand
AGGCATGAAGATCCGGGCAACATGGCTGTAAGTGTAGAAAGAGGCAATAAAGCCATGATTACCTTGCCTGATCAAACCAAGGTATGGATTAACGCAAACAGTACAATTGAATATTCACAGGCTGACAAAAAACTTCGACAAGTAACATTAACCGGAGAAGCTTTTTTCAAGGTAGCCGAGGACAAGACAAAACCATTTATCGTAAGCATGAATGGACTGGAAGTTGAAGTACTGGGCACCTCTTTCAATGCAAAAGCAAGAGATTATTCAGATATAATTGAAACTTCTTTGGTAGAAGGGAGTATCAAACTCAGGAGTAACAATCTCGCTCAGGATTATTACCTGAAACCCAACGAAAAAGCGCTGTTTAACCGAAACACCAACCAGCTGCAGATCATGCATACAGACAACGATCTTGAAACCGCCTGGATGTACAACCGCCTAAAATTCAGCTCCGAGCGATTTACTGATGTGCTGACACGACTGGAAGACTGGTATGGAGTAAAAATCATCAATAATTGTCCCGATATTGCCAACGACCTGATATCAGGAACTTTCAAAGAAGAAAAAATTGAGACTGCATTAGAAGCTTTTAAAATTCAGTATCAGCACATTCAATTCAGAAGACACAAAGATACAATCGTAATATACAGGAATTAATAACTATCATATCATAATAATATCTATATGTTGAAAACACACAATCCTCAGAAATCTAATTTAAAAGGTAATTTTAAGAAGCTACTTATGGTGTTGGTCATGTTGGGAGGGGTAATGCAAATGAATGCACAGAACACCTCACAACCAATCACGCTAAATCTTCAAAATGTTAGTATCCAGGAGTTCATGAAACAAATCGAGTCCCGGACTAACTTCACCTTTATTTACAGGGACATATTAATGGACACAAAAAAAGATGTTTCCATTCAGGCGAACAACAAACCACTGGTTGAAGTTGTAAAAACAGTGCTTGAGCTGAAAGGACTTGAAGCCAGCTACAACAACAACACGATTGTGCTGACAAAGAAAAAAGAAGTTCTTCAGCCTAAAACAAAAAGAATAACTGGTATAGTAACCGACACTAAAGGAGAACCCATCATTGGAGCGACGGTTTTGAACCCGGAAACTAAGAATGGAACAGTGACTGATTTCAATGGCAGTTTCTCACTGGAAGTAAATGAAAATACAGTAATACAGGTATCTTATATTGGTTACACACAAACAGAAATTAAAATTGGCAATCAACAAAATCTGAGAGTACAGCTATCGGAAGATGTACTGGCACTAGATGAGGTAATCGTGGTAGGTTACGGTACACAAAAGAAAGTGAACCTAACAGGGGCTGTGACTCAGGTAGGGGCAAAAGAACTTGAAGACAGACCTGTTTCAAACATGTCTCAACTTCTCCAGGGCGTTGTTCCCAACATGAATGTCACTTTCAATTCCGGTCGTCCCGGACAAGGCGGATCATTCAATATTCGTGGCACTACCTCTCTTAGCGGAGGCTCCCCACTTATATTGATTGATGGTGTTGAAGGAAGTATCGACCGTATAAACCCAAGAGATGTTGAGTCGGTATCAGTGCTAAAGGACGCATCAGCTTCCGCCATTTATGGAGCAAGAGCTTCGTTTGGTGTTATTTTAGTTACCACGAAACAAGGTGCTGATAACAAGACTTCAATCTCTTATGGTACTAAAATAGGAAGGAGCGCTTCAACTGTTTCGAATGACTATGAGACAAGGGGTTATTATTCAGCCTTAATCAACGATCAGTTCTTTAGTTCGTATGCCGGTCAGAATTACACGAAATATACTGAATATGATTATGAGCAACTATGGCTTCGTGTGAATGATAAAACAGAACATCCCGACCGTCCCTGGGTAGTAATTGATCAACGCGACGGTCGCGACAGTTATACATACTATGCAAATACCGACTGGTATAATTATTTCTTTGATGATTCTCGTCCGATGCAAGAACACAGTCTTAATATAAATGGTGGGAACAACAAAATGAAGTATTTTTTGTCTGGTAGCATGTATGATCAACAAGGTGTTATGAAAATTAACCCGGACAAATACCGTTCGATGAATTTCAGGGCTAAGATTACGGCAGAAGTTCACCCTTGGCTGGAAATCTCAAGTAACACCCATTATTTTAGTTCCAACTACACTTTCCCAGGCTCAGGTTCTGTAAACAATTTCTTCAGTGCTATAAACGTTCATGGATTAGCGAGTTTTGTTCCTGTTAATCCTGATGGCACTGCCACTTATCTTACCTCTTTAACAAACTACCAAATTATGGATGGATGGAGTGCTTTAATGGTTAACAATCAACACAATAACAGGGATAGCAGTTATGATTTCGGAACAACTTTTGAAGCAATAATCAAACTAGCTGAAGGACTTGATATTCGTGCAAACTATAACTATTCTCATCTGAACAGTCAGAATATGAACCGGGGTGTGAATGTGCCATATTCAAAATATCCGGGAGAAATATCAAGTTTAACTACCGGTAAAGGACAGGATCAATTATACGAAAGACAATCCAATAGTTGGTATTCTGCTACCAACGTATATGCTAACTTTGAAAGAACTTTCAATGAAAAGCATTATGTGAAATTAATGGCTGGAGCCAATTATGAAACAAAATACTTGAAAGATTTCTCAGCTATGCGACAGGATTTACTCACAACCGATCTCAATGACTTTGACCTTGCAACAGGCGAAGTAATGGAAATTGGTGGTGGACAAAATGAATATAAAATTTTCGGGACCTTTTTCCGGGCAAACTATAATTACATGGGTAAGTATTTGTTCGAAACAAGCGGGAGATTTGATGGTTCATCGCGATTTATGCGTGGTCATCGCTTTGGATTATTTCCTTCCGGATCTGCCGCATGGAGATTAAGTGAAGAGTCATTCTTTGATGATTTGAGAAGTATTATCCCGAATATGAAGGTTCGTCTATCTTATGGCTCCTTAGGAAATCAACAAGTAGGTTATTATGATTATATCCAAACAGTCAATACCGGGGGAACAATCAACTATGCATTTGGAGATGGAGTAAATGCATCCAGTGCAACTGTATCTTCTCCTAACGCTTCGGATTTAACTTGGGAAACAGTATCGACAAAGAACCTGGGATTAGATTTTTCTTTATTTAATGGCAAGTTGGATTTTACCGGGGATGTTTATGTCCGCGACACGAAGGGAAT
>JAQWCZ010000289.1 GCA_028705705.1 Paludibacter sp. | reverse complement strand
GTTATCATCGTCATGATTTATTGAAATTCCGTAACTTCGGTAAAAAATCGCTAACAGAGTTGGATGAAAAACTGGAAAGCTTGAATTTATCCTTCGGAATGGATATCTCCAAGTATAAAATTGATAAAGACTAAAGGAAATGAGACATAATAAGAAATTCAATCATTTAGGCCGTAAATCGGCTCACCGGAAATCCATGTTGGCTAACATGGCTATTTCACTTATTCAACATAAGAGAATTACAACCACCCTTGCGAAAGCCAAAGCCCTGCGTGTATATGTAGAACCGCTGTTGACAAAATCAAAAGAGGATACCACCAATTCACGCCGTACTGTTTTCAGCTATCTGCAAAATAAGGAAGCTGTTACTGAACTTTTCCAGAACATTTCTCAAAAAATTGCTGACCGTCCGGGTGGTTATACCCGCATCCTGAAAACGGGTCTTCGTTTGGGTGACAATGCCGAGATGTGTATCATCGAGCTTGTTGACTATAACGAAAACATGTTGAAAGAAAAAGCGACCAAGAAAGCTGCCCGTACCCGTCGTTCTTCTGCTTCCAAGAAAGCTGATGCTGTTCCCGTAGCTGCTGCTCCTGCTAAAAAAGCAGTTGCCGCTAAAGAGGAAGTAAAAGAAGAAGCACCGGTAGTGGAAGAAGCAGTTGCAGAGGAAGCTCCTGTAGTTGAAGAAGCTCCGGTAGCAGAGGAAACTCCGGCTGAAGAAGAAAAGGCAGAATAGTATATTTGCTATATTTTAGGTTATTTGACAAGAGCGTCGGCTTATGCTGATGCTCTTGTTTTTTTGTGAAAATCAAAGGGCGGACGCGAAAGGTGCTTCTTGCTTTTTTGGCAACTAATTCGTAGCTTTGTCACGCTCTTTCTGAAAAGTCAAATTCCACTGTCTGAAGTGAAGAAAGTTCGCGTTGCCTGGGACGAAGAAAACTAAGCATGAAATCTTTGTAAGAAATCTTTGTACTAATTAGTTTTGTTTTTAACTCTCGAATATAAATGGTTTTTTATAAATTTGAGGCTTCAAAGTTTTTATAGAACTAAATTTAATGACTAAAGAAAAAGAAATAGAAAACTGGCTTCTTGAAAAGCTCAAAGATCTGAAATATATTTATCGCGAAGATATTCGCGATAGAAATAGCCTGGAGTATAATTTCCGTCAGAAATTTGAAACCCTGAACCGTGTTCGTCTGACCGATTCCGAATTCAGACGTTTACTTGATGAAATAATTAGTCCCGATGTTTTTGCATCCTCAAAAAGATTGCGTGCAAGGGAGGTTTTCTTTCGTGAAGATGGAACACCACTGCATTATACATTAGTCAATATTAAGGACTGGTGCAAGAACGATTATGAAGTGGTAAATCAACTACGCATTAATACCAGCAACAGTCATCAACGTTATGATGTAATTCTGTTGATTAACGGTTTACCTGTGGTTCAGATTGAACTGAAAGCATTGGAGGTGAGTCCACGCAGGGCGATGCAGCAAATTGTGGATTACAAAAACGATGCAGGCAACGGTTATACCAATACCCTGCTTTGTTTTATGCAATTGTATATTGTGAGCAACCGTGCACATACTTTGTATTTTGCAAACAACAACAATCAGCATTTCCAGTTTAATGCTGATGAGCAGTTTTTGCCAGTATATCAGTTAGCAGATGTAAATAATAATAAAATCACTCATCTGCATGACTTTTCCGACAAGTTTCTGGCAAAATGTACCTTGGGAGAAATGATCAACAAGTACATGGTGTTGGTAGCCAGCGAACAGAAATTGCTCGTGATGCGTCCGTATCAGATTTATGCGGTAAAAGCTATTGTAGATTGCATACACGAGAACCGCGGTAACGGTTATATATGGCATACCACAGGAAGTGGCAAAACACTTACTTCGTTTAAGGCTTCTACCTTGCTGAAAGACAATCCCGATATTGAGAAATGCCTTTTTGTGGTTGATCGCAAAGATCTCGACCGGCAAACGCGTGAGGAATTCAACCGGTTTCAGGATGGATGTGTGGAAGAAAATACCAATACCGAAACGCTGGTACGTCGTATGTTATCCGAAGATTATGCCGATAAGGTAATTGTAACTACTATTCAGAAATTAGGCATTGCACTCGACCCGGATAACCGTAAGAATTACAAGGAAAGATTGGAGCCCCTTCGTGATAGCCGTATTGTGTTTATTTTTGATGAATGTCATCGTTCGCAGTTTGGCGAAAACCATAAAGCCATTAAAGAGTTTTTTCCGAATTCGCAATTATTCGGTTTTACGGGTACACCTATTTTCGAAGAGAATTCAAAGCAATTAATTCGTGAAGGAGAATTTGCTTCGTACAAAACAACTGAAGATGTTTTCGGAAAACTATTGCATTCATATACTATTACCCATGCCATCGAGGATAAAAATGTATTGCGTTTTCATATAGACTACTTTAAACCTCAGGGCGAAAATGCGCCTAAGCCGGGTGAAGGTATTGCTAAGCAAGCTATTGTAAGTGAGATTTTAAGAAAACACGAAGGTGCTACCAATCACCGACGGTTCAATGCTTTGTTTGCTACACAATCTATTAACGATGCCATAGATTATTATCAGCGTTTTAAGGCAGCGCAAGTGCAAAAACAAGAGGAAGATGCCGATTATGTACCGTTGAATATAGCTTGTGTGTTTTCACCGCCAACGCAGGCATTGGCTACCGATGCAGAAAATAAGAACGAAAAGAATCTGGCTGATATTAAACAATTTCAGGAAGATTTAGTCAACGAAAAGGAAGATAACAAACAAGACCCTGAAGGAAAGAAACTGGCATTAACGGCTATTATTGCCGACTATAACAAACAGTACGGTACGAATCACACTATCAATGAG
Source organism: Paludibacter sp. (assembly GCA_028705705.1). Taxonomy (GTDB): domain Bacteria; phylum Bacteroidota; class Bacteroidia; order Bacteroidales; family Paludibacteraceae; genus Paludibacter. The sequence continues at coordinate 354 of JAQWCZ010000289.1, read as the reverse complement.
TTCGATTTGTATTATCAGGACGTACAGCAGCGTATTAAAGACCAAAAGTACAGTAACAAGGATTATCCGCACCGAAACAAAATTGATTTGGTCATTGTGGTGGATATGTTGCTCACGGGTTTTGATTCCAAATTTCTGAATACGCTCTATACAGATAAAAAACTGGAATATCATGGATTGATTCAGGCTTTTTCGCGTACCAACCGTATCCTGAACGATAGTAAACCCTATGGTAATATACTAGATTTTCGTCAGCTCCAGGATGCGGTAGATATTGCAATTGCTCGTTTTTCAGGTGAAGGAGATGAAAGTAAAGCCAAAGAAATATGGTTGGTGGATCCTGCGCCCAAGGTG
>JAQWCZ010000026.1:8535-13530 GCA_028705705.1 Paludibacter sp. | reverse complement strand
TCCACAACCTCGGCCGCCGCAAAATGCTGTTCGCTCATGCGTTTGTACCACGCATAACGCCATTTGGTATTTTCTTCGGCTGCGATAAACAATTCTATGGCTGCTTCCGGGAACTGTTTCAGCAGAGAGGTGTATCGAATTTCACTTCTCAGATGATCCTGGAATAACTCCCATTGTGGTTCTTTCGAATCCAACTGCATTGGATTCTTGCCTTCAGCTTCCAAATCCGGATTGTAACGATACAAGTGCCAGTAACCTGATTTTACCGCCATCGTCTGTTGTTCTCCGTTTGAACTACCCATGCCAGATACCAGTCCGTGACTGATACAGGGTGAGTAAGCAATTACGATAGATGGTCCGTCGTATGCTTCTGCTTCGCGAATGGCTTTCAGTGCTTGAGCTTGGTTAGCACCCAATGATATTTGTGCAACATATACATAGCCATACGTTGCTGCAATCATACCCAGATCTTTCTTGCGAATGCGTTTACCGGAAGCGGCAAACTTTGCAACAGCACCAACCGGAGTTGATTTTGATGCCTGTCCGCCTGTATTCGAATACACTTCAGTGTCGAGCACCAGAATGTTTACATTTTTACCGGAAGCGAGAACATGGTCTAAACCACCAAAACCGATGTCATACGCCCAACCGTCACCACCGATGATCCATTGTGACTGTTTAACCAGGTATTTCGATAAACCACTAATTTCCTTGCAGTATGCGCATTTACCTTCTTTTACAAGCGGTTTGATTTTAGCTGCCAGTTCCAGTGTTTTGTCACCATTATTTTTGTTTTCAATCCATTCGGTAAATAAGGCTTTCAGTTCATCGGAACAGCAGTTTTCGTTGATAGCGGCAGTCATCAACCTCTCAATACGATCACGCATTTGCTCATTCGCGAATACCATACCCAGACCAAATTCAGCATTGTCCTCGAACAAGGAATTAGCCCATGCCGGTCCGCGACCTTCATCGTTGGTAGTATAAGGAGTAGAAGGAGCTGATGCGGAATAGATAGAAGAACATCCGGTTGCATTAGATACAATCTGACGTTCACCGAACAGTTGAGAAACCAGTTTTACATAAGGAGTTTCACCACAACCGGCACAAGCTCCCGAGAACTCAAACAGCGGTGTTGCTAACTGAGAGTTTTTCACATTCGCTTTTACATCTACTAAATGTTGTTTGGTTTTCACATTTTCAACACAGAAATCCCAGTTGTCCTGGTTTTCGTATTGTGTTTCGATGGGCACCATTTTCAGGGCTTTGCCGTTTTTATTACCCGGACAAACCTCAGCACAGTTGTCGCAACCCATACAATCGAGCACGTCAACCTGGATACGGTAAGTCATGCCGACAAATTGTTTTCCATTGGCTTTCAGACTGGCAAAAGGAGCATTAGCCTGCTCGTTTTCGTCCAATACAAACGGACGAATGGCAGCGTGTGGACAAACATACGCACATTGGTTACACTGGATACAGTTTTCCATCTCCCAAACCGGAACAGTAGCTGCTACGCCGCGTTTCTCAAATTTAGCTGTACCCTGAATCCAGGTTCCGTCTTCACGACCTTTGAATACAGATACCGGTAAATCATCGCCGGCTTGTGCATTCATAGGAACAACAATGTTTTTGATGAAATCGGGTACGTTGTTGTCGATTACCTCATTTTCATCAACCAGATTTGCCCACTCGGCAGGAATGTCAACCTGCATATATTCTCCTCCGCGATCAACGGCAGCATAATTCATGTTGATTACCTTTTCACCTTTTTTACCATAGGATTTCACAATGGCATTCTTCATTTCCTTCACAGCCAGTTCGTAAGGAATTACGTTGGTAATTTTGAAGAAAGCCGATTGTAAAATGGTGTTGGTACGGTGACCTAAACCGATTTCCTGCGCGATATTTGTCGCGTTGATGATAAAGAGCTTGATGTTATTTTTGGCTAAATACCTTTTTACATTGGTCGGAAGATTATTCTTCACTTCTTCAGCAGTCCAAACAGTATTCAGCAGAAATGTACCATTTTTTTTCAAACCTTTCGTTACATCGTACAAACGCAGGTAAGCCTGCACGTGACAAGCCACGAAGTCGGGCGTAGTAACCAAATAAGTCGAACGGATAGGCGTGGTACCAAAACGCAGGTGGGAGCAGGTAAAACCACCCGATTTTTTCGAATCGTAGGCAAAATAAGCCTGACAATATTTGTCTGTATTATCACCAATGATTTTTATCGAGTTTTTGTTTGCACCTACTGTACCATCAGCCCCCAGACCATAGAATTTAGCTTCATAGATACCTTCGCCTCCCATCGGAATTTCTTCTTTCATTATAAGTGAAGTGAATGTTACATCGTCCACGATACCAACGGTGAACTGATTCTTAGGAGTAGGTAAAGATAGGTTTTCATATACCGCCAGTACCTGAGCAGGTGTAAAGTCTTTCGATGACAAGCCATAGCGTCCACCTACAACAATTGGCTGATTTTCTGCTCCGTACAATACATCCTTTACGTCTAAATACAAAGGCTCACCACCAGCTCCAGGTTCTTTGGTGCGGTCGAGCACACAGATACGTTTGGCTGATTTTGGCAATACCGATAAGAAATGTTTAGCCGAGAACGGACGATAGAGATGAACAGAAATCAAACCTACTTTTTCTCCTTTTGCCCTCAGGTAATCAATGCCTTCGCGAATAGCTTCCGTTGCTGAACCCATGGCAATTACCACACGGTCGGCTTCCGGATCTCCGTAATAATCGAATAAACCATAGTTACGACCGGTAATTTTAGCCAGTTCGTCTAAGTAGTATTCAACAATTCCCGGAACAGCATCGTAGAAAGGATTACAAGCCTCACGAGCCTGGAAGTAGATGTCGGGGTTCTGAGCGGTACCACGTACCACAGGACTTTCAGAATTCAGGGCACGATTACGGAAATCTGCCAATGCATCCTGATCAATCAAACCAGTCACAGCATCCTGATCAATTTCTTCAATTTTCTGAATTTCGTGTGAAGTACGGAAACCATCGAAGAAGTGAACGAACGGAATGCGTGATTTGACAGAAGCCAAATGTGCAACGGCAGCTAAATCCATCACTTCCTGTACAGAACCGGTGGCAAACATGGCACAACCGGTTTGACGAACAGCCATCACATCCTGGTGGTCTCCGAAGATAGAAAGCGCGTGAGAAGCAAGGGCACGAGCCGAAACGTGATAAACGCCCGGTAACAATTCACCGGCAACTTTGTACATATTCGGAATCATCAGTAACAGACCCTGAGAAGCAGTGAAGGTAGAAGTCAGCGCTCCGGCCTGCAAGGCACCGTGCATGGCAGCAGCAGCACCCCCTTCGGATTGCATTTCCTGCACTTGCACCTTTTCGCCGAAAATATTTTTCCGGCCTTTGGCAGCCCATTCATCAACATATTCTGCCATAGTCGACGAAGGTGTGATGGGGTAAATCGCAGCTACTTCGCTGAACATGTAAGCGATGTGTGCTGCAGCCTGATTCCCGTCACAGGTTAAGAATTTTTTTTGTTTAGCCATCTTGTAAAATAATTATTGTGTTAGTTTAAATCTTTAGATTAGTACAGAAAACCGAACAGCCAGAGCGGTATTTCATTTTTATTGGTTATTTCTATTGCATTCACTGCAAAGAAAATTTTAGAGCCATGTCGGTTAACCGACTTCGTGTCGTATTTGAAGTTGATTTTCTTATCAACGCAGAAATCACTGTGGTATTTGCCTGTGTTTACTTTATGTTTTGCATGTAAAGCATTATACAGAAATGTTTTTCTTTCAGCTTCCTGATCTGTGTTATCCGGGAAAACAGCGTGCATCAGGTTGCTATTGTGCACATACAGTTGCTTTGGTTTCTTCGGGTAATCCTCACCATCCGCGTAGAGTGTATTAAGCAGCCGCGCATCCTTCAGGTACTTGATGTAATTCATGATGGTAGCACGAGAAGTGCTGATTTCTACAGCAAGTTGACTGATGTTAGCCGGTCCCGGGGTATTATTCATGATCAGGTACAACAATCTCCTGATTTTCGACAGGTATTTCAAGTCAATTTGTTTAATAAGCAGGATATCCACCTCCATCATCATGTTCATCGTTTTCAGCAGGTTTTCCGAGTAATTTCTGTTTTCCAGGAAGAAAGGATAATATCCATAAACCAGGTAATCCTGAAAGAAACTCATGGGGTTAACTTTCCCCCTGATGGTTTTGGCAATCCCGACCTGATCATTCAGAATTTCGTCTAGCGAATGAGGTGGTAAGTTTAGTCCCGTTTTCAGGTTAATAAACTCCCTGAAAGAAAATCCCCTGAGGTTATAAAGCGCTACAATGTCCTGAATGTCTTTGTTGTCTTCAATCAGACGCATCACCGAAGAACCCGAGAAAATAATCTGTAATTCAGGGTAGGAATCGTAACAAATCCGGAGTTCCTGTGACCAGTTTTCGTACTTGAATGTCTGGTCAATCAATAATGTTCTGCCTCCCTGTTCGTAAAATTTCCCTGCAAATTCCACCAGACTGTGCTCTGTGAAATACAGGTTGTTAAAATTGATGTAGAGACATTTTTTATCGTTGCCAAATCGCTCTTTGGCGTATTGCAGCAGGAAAGTGGTTTTTCCAACGCCACGACTGCCCTTAATGCCGATGAGACGGTGCGACCAGTCGATTTCGTCCATCAACAGACGCCTGACCGGTGCATGCACATTTGCCACTAAATCGAGATGTGTATTGTAAAACGACTTCATGGGAATAATTTGCCGCAAATGTACTATATTTTTTTGTATTTTGCAATGTCGGGATTGCAAAAATAGCATTTATGAATGTTAATGTTATATGTTGGAATGAGACCTGACAGGTTTTTAAAACCTGTCAGGTCTATGCAGATTAGGTCTTGAATTTTATTTGTATGAAATTTAATGAAACATTTAATTATCCTTGCAAAAAAAAAAACAGTACAATTATTAACAATCTCAAA
>JAQWCZ010000026.1:0-8525 GCA_028705705.1 Paludibacter sp. | reverse complement strand
TAATACGGGTATGTTTAATATTGAATTTAATGATGACAATAGTTTTTATACGAGTTTAGGGGTTGATAAGTTTTTATGGGCGTTTGATCCAGAAAAAATGTTATTCACTTCAGTCTCACAGGGTATCCTTGCAAAAAAAAAACCAGTACAATTATTAACAATCTCAAATTTTGTTTTTATCTTTGGGCTATCAAAGGTTTATGCATTTTAATCTGCATAGTAATTTAATACGTTGCAGAATAATCAAAAATTATAATCATGACTAACGACATCGAAATTATTGACCTGACTCCGGAAAATATCGCGGAATATGGTGTTTGTGGGTACAAAGATGCAGGTAAGCACAAAGAATTGAGAAATAAAATTGAATGGTTCAAGACCTATTATCCCAAAGGACTTAGAATTAAAGCGCTGATTTCAGCTAAAGGCGGCTATCAGGGTATGATTGAATATTTGCCCGGAAAATATGCGCATCGTCCAGTCAATGCTGATGGTTATATGTTTATACATTGTCTTTTCGTTGGATTTAAAAATGAATTTAAGGGAAAGGGTTATGCTTCGGCCTTAATTGATGCCTGTATTCAGGATGCAAAAAGTCAACAGATGTCAGGTGTTGCTGTCGTCACAAGAAAAGGTTCATTTATGGCCGATAATGCGATATTTATGAAAAAAGGTTTTGAAATTGTTGATAAAGCAAAACCTGACTTTGAATTGTTGGTGCATAAATTAGATTCGCAGGCTGAAAGTCCTTGTTTTAAACAGGAAATGAATGGAAATCTTCGTTTTTATCAGGATGGACTTACCATCATACGTTCTCCTCAGTGTCCGTATACGGAGAAAAACGTACAAGCTATAATTGAAACGGCAACACGAAAATTCAACCTAAAAACAAGGCTTATTGATTTAAATGATGCGGAATCGGCACAAAACAATCCATGCGCTTTCGGAACCTTTGCAATCATCTTTAATGGTGATATTATTAGTCATCATCCGATTAGCAATACAAGATTTGAAAATATTATGAATAATAAAAAATGAATGAATTAATTAATGATAAAAAAAAACACCCATGAAAAAATGTATTTCCGCCATGATCACAGTATTACTTGTTTTAGTAGGATGTGAAAAATCAGATGAGTTACCAACTATCAAAAACGAAATCCAGGTTAAAGTTTACAATACTTCAACATGGAGTGTAACAGCCGGAGAAATGGAAGTTGAGATTGGTGCAACTGTATTGCTGGTGTCTCAATCAGGAACAGTTTCAGCTCAAACAGATAACAATGGTATCGCGACTTTTAGTGATGTAAAAGAAAAAGGGTATACTTTGCTTGCATCAAAGGGTGATTTAAGTAATTTGATAAATAAAAACACTGTTGATGGTGTTCTGATTGGTAATCTGATAGTTGGCGTATATACTTCACAAGCTGATATTGACAATTGGGCAACGTATCCAAATGCTGTTGTTGGAGGAATTAAACTTGCTGATATTAATGGAGATGCAGTAATCAATAATGAAGATAAAGTTGCAGGTAGTTACCTTAATTTTGAATACAAATACCAGGATTTAAATGCTGATGGCGTAATTAATGTCTATGATATGATGAATGGGAGTTTGGTGCAAATGGATAATGTAGTTGAGAAAGATATTTATATTGGTAAGTGATTTAACATCATGTTAATTAAGTAGTCTGCTGAATATCATCTGAAGATTTGAAGCTGATTTTTTATAAAAGTACCCCAAAAATCAATATAAACTTTTGGGGTACTTCTTTGTAACTTTATTGAGTGCAGGTGGTATCTTAAAATAACCTTCCCGATAAAACCCACGGGCTGAGTTGTCTGATGCTTTTAATGGCGTAACGGGTTCCATGTTCCGCTTCCAGGGTTGCAACAGCAGCAGAAATTACAGCCGCAATTTCATCCTCATCTTCTTTTGGGGCTGAAGTTTTTTCCATTTTTGATTCCTGTGGTTTAACCGTTTCAGTTTTTGGAAGTTCCGGTTTGTTTAATTCGCCTGATTTGCGGAGTTTGAAAAATTTCTCGGCTACTTGCGGCAAGAGTGCGTATGTCAGAACATCTTCATCCTGGATCATATATTCAGCAATTTTCGCACGGGTACTCTCAAGTTCCGGTTCTATCAAATCAGCAGGTCTGCAGGTAATCTGTTCTTCATCACCCAATATTTGCTTTTTAATTTCTTCAGAAATAGGCGCGGGAGTTCTTCCGTATTCACCTTTTACGATTCCTTTTGATTCTTTGGGTATCATTTTATAGCGTTCACCGGTCAGAACATTGAATACTGCCTGTGTTCCGACAATTTGGCTCGATGGAGTCACCAGTGGGGGATAACCGAAGTCTTCACGTACCCTGGGTACTTCTTTCAATACTTCTTCGTATTTGTCAACTGCATTGGCTTGTTTCAACTGCGATACCAGATTTGACAACATACCTCCGGGAACCTGGTATATCAGTGCGTTTACATCAACACCCATTACCTTGGTGTCGAGCAGGCCGGTTTCAATCCATTTTTCTTTCATCGGTCTGAAGTATTCTGCTATCTCACTTAGTTTTACAAGATCCAGACCCGAATCCCAGGCAGTACCTTGTAAAGAGGCGACCAGAGGTTCAGTAGCTGGTTGAGAGGTACCCAAAGCCATAGGAGAAATGGCTGTATCTACCACATCCACACCGGCTTCAATAGCTTTCAGTAAAGTCATGGAGGCAACACCGCTGGTGTAATGCGTATGTAACTGAACCGGAATTTTTACTGATGATTTAATAGCCCGGATTAATTCGTATGCGTCATAAGGTTTCAACAGTCCAGCCATATCTTTGATACAGATGGAATGAGCACCCATGTCTTCCAGTTTTTTAGCATCTTTTGCAAAAAGCTCCAGGCTATGAACAGGACTGGTTGTATAAGAAATACAGGCCTGTGCATGACCGCCTTCCCTGATACAAGCTTTGATGGCAGTTTCGATATTTCGGGGATCGTTAAGGGCATCAAAGATGCGGATAATGTCCATGCCGTTGGCAATTGCTTTTTGAACAAAATACTCAACTACGTCATCCGCATAATGTTTATAACCCAACAAGTTTTGTCCCCTGAGCAACATTTGCAGGGGCGTTTTCTTTGCCAAAGCTTTGATTTTCCGGAGCCTCTCCCAGGGATCTTCATTCAGAAAACGAATACAGGCATCGAATGTTGCGCCCCCCCATGCTTCCAGCGAATGATAACCAATATCATCCAGCTTTTCAATGATAGGCAACATTTCTTCTGTTCTCATACGGGTTGCTATCAGCGATTGATGTGCGTCACGCAACACGGTCTCGGTAATTCTAACGTTGGCCATTTCTACTATAATATGTTTGTTGAAATAATCAAGAAAAACTTTATGCGATAACTAACAATAGTTGACCGGCTGCCATAACAGATCCTTCAGATGTATTGATCTGCATAACAGTGCCTTCGAATGGAGAGGTGAGTTCATTTTCCATCTTCATGGATTCAAAGACCAACAACTTTTGTTCTTTTTTAACCTGGTCGCCGGCTGATACCAGCACTTTCATTACATTGCCCGGCATCGGAGCAATCACCTTCTTGCCGTTTTGTGGAATATTGTTTTCCTTTACTTTTGTCTCTGAAATGGTAGTTTTTAGTTTCGGAGTTTCGGTTGTTCTTCTCATTTCGACAGGTACTGCTGTACCCTGTTTTACCTCAACGACTTCTACCTCATACTGATTTTGATTCACCTTGATTAAATACTTTTTCATACCTGATGTTTCTTAATATTGAATTTTGCATGTTATATTTCTTGCTGTTGGTTTATCAACGAAAATGTTGTTGTTTATAAAAATGTTCTAAATATACATTTTAATGCTGCAAAAGTACTTTATTTGTTTTAAATAACAATGCAAAAATATTGCTCTATATTCCTTATAACATGGTATTTAGAAGTCGTTTTGAGTCAAGTGACTGAGTATTAATACGGAAAAATTTCTTTAATTAAGGTTAAAAATGAAATTTCTTTAAAAAAAGTTGAAAACAGGTAAGAAAAACAACAAAACCAACCATCCTTCCGGAATAGTTGGCCTTGTTATTTATTGAACAGGATTACTCCTGAGATGTTTATTTTTTATTCCTGATCAACCATGCTTAATGGCAGCCTGTGCAGCAGAAAGTCTCGCGATCGGAACACGGAAAGGAGAACAACTTACGTAATTCAGTCCGACCATGTGGCAGAATTCTACAGATGAAGGTTCACCACCATGTTCACCGCAAATACCCACTTTCAGATCTGGACGTACAGATCGACCTTTTTCCGTTGCCATTTTTACTAATTGACCCACGCCGTTGCGGTCGAGTACCTGGAACGGATCCACTTTCAGGATCTTCATATCTAAATAGATTGGAAGGAAAGTAGCGATATCGTCACGAGAATAACCGAACGTCATTTGGGTTAAGTCATTGGTTCCGAAAGAAAAGAACTCAGCTCTTGCGGCAATCTTTTCAGCAGTAAGGGCAGCACGTGGAATTTCGATCATGGTACCAATCTTAAATTCAACTTTGTCATTTTTTTCTTCAAATAATTTTGCAGCAGTTTCGCGGATTACTTTTTCCTGTGCAATGAATTCATGACTGATCCCTACCAGTGGAACCATGATTTCCGGAATGGCAGTGAACCCTTTTGCTTTCAGGTTCAGTGCAGCGCCCAGAATAGCGCGTGTTTGCATTTCAGTTATTTCAGGGAAGGTATTTCCTAAACGACAACCACGGTGACCGAGCATTGGGTTCATTTCGTGTAGCGATTCTACACGTTCCTTAATTTTCTTTACTGGTACTCCCATGGCCTGAGCCATTTCCTGTTGACCTTTTTCATCGTGAGGTACAAATTCATGCAAAGGAGGATCGAGCAAACGAACGGTAACCGGGCAACTTTCCATAGCTTCAAAAATGCCTTCAAAGTCAGCTTGTTGATAAGGAAGAATTTTAGCCAAAGCCTTGCGGCGACCTTCTGCATCTTCAGCCAGAATCATTTCGCGCATCGCTTTGATTTTATCTCCTTCGAAGAACATATGTTCCGTACGGCATAAACCAATGCCAACAGCACCGAATTTACGGGCAATTTGTGCATCATGTGGAGTGTCAGCATTCGTACGCACTAACATTTTTGTGTATTTGTCCGATAATTCCATGATAGCAGCGAAATCAGCATCCAGTTCTGCTTCTTTGGTTGCCACTTTGCCTAAGTATATATCACCGGTTGAACCGTTGAGTGAAATAAAATCACCTTCTCTCAGCACCTGACCATCAACTTCCATCGATTTTGAAACATAGTCGATTTTAAGCATACCAGCTCCGGATACACAGCATTTACCCATACCACGTGCCACAACAGCAGCGTGAGAGGTCATACCTCCACGGGCAGTAAGAATTCCTTCGGCAACAGCCATACCAGCCAAGTCTTCGGGCGAAGTTTCCACACGAACCATAATTACTTTTTCACCAGCAGCAGCCCATGCAGAAGCGTCATCAGCATTAAATACAATTTTACCGGTAGCAGCACCCGGAGAGGCGGCCAATCCTTTGGCAATCACTTTGGCATTTTTCAAAGCAGATTTGTCAAACACTGGGTGTAGTAATTCGTCTAATTTCAAGGGGTCAACACGCAAAATAGCCGTTTTCTCATCGATCATATTTTGGCGGAACATATCCATGGCAATTTTCACCATGGCTGCACCGGTACGTTTACCGTTACGAGTTTGCAAGAACCACAATTTACCTTCTTGTACGGTAAATTCCATGTCCTGCATATCTTTGTAGTGATTTTCCAATTTGGTTTGAATAGCATCCAGTTCTTTGTAGATTTCAGGCATGGCTTCTTCCATCGAAGGATATTTGGCTAATCTATCAGCTTCTGAAATTCCTGCAAGTTCAGCCCATCTTTGAGAACCGATTTTGGTAATTTGCTGAGGTGTACGGATACCTGCTACAACGTCTTCACCTTGCGCATTAATAAGGTATTCACCAATAAATTGGTCTTCACCGGTTGCAGCGTCACGACTGAAACAGACTCCCGTAGCAGATGTTTGACCCATGTTACCAAACACCATTGCCTGTACGTTTACGGCAGTACCCCATTCAGCAGGGATGCCTTCCATTTTGCGGTATAAAATTGCGCGGTCATTCATCCAGGAGTCAAAAACAGCGCAAATAGCACCCCATAATTGTTCATAAGCTGAATCAGGGAAGTCTTTTCCGGTTTGTTTTTTTACAGCCGCTTTAAAACGTTTAACGAGATCTTTTAAATCTTCTACTGAAAGGTCAGTATCCAAATGAACCCCTTTTTCTTCTTTAACCTGTTCAATGATTTCTTCGAACGGATCGTGGTCATTTCTGTTTTCGGGTTTCATGCCCAGTACAACATCGCCGTACATTTGTATAAAACGGCGGTATGAGTCCCATACAAATCGCGGATTACCGGTTTTGCGTGTCAGACCTTCCACAACTGCATCATTCAACCCAAGATTGAGAATGGTGTCCATCATACCAGGCATAGAAGCACGGGCTCCGGAACGAACGGATACAAGTAAAGGATTTTCAATGTCGCCAAACTTTGAATTCATCAGAACTTCAACACCAGCAATAGCACTTTCAACTTCCGGTTTTAATATTTTAATCACCTTATCTTTTCCCAGTGTGTAATACTCATTACACACATCAGTTGTAATGGTGAATCCCGGAGGAACAGGGACACCAATAAGGTTCATTTCAGCCAAATTAGCTCCTTTACCTCCCAGCAGATTTTTCATGGTTGCACTACCTTCGGCTTTTCCGTTTCCGAATGTGTACACTCTTTTTGTGTTACTCATAATTATTATTTATTTTTTAGTTTGATTTCTAAATAATGTGGCGCAAAAATAGTGTTTTTTTTGTGCACAAACAAGCGTATTGTGTTGTTTTAGAATGATTGTTTTTCTTCCGCTATGTGTAGTTGAATTAAAATGCTCTATTAATAAGTGTTTCAGTTATTTGTTGTTTTAATTTTTGCAACGTTTGCAATTCATCCGGATTTCTTTTTGAAATAAAATAATGGTTTAGATTTGAATAAGCAGATTTTACAGTTTCATAGAAGCGAAAAGTAAGTTTGCCGGTATAATAATGTAGCGGGATTAAAATAATCAGGAACCACCAGGGTAAAGTAAACGATAATATTAGTATAATACTCTGTAAAATATAAAATAATGGAAAAAGTATGATACCTGAACCATAAAAGATAGAACTATAGAATCCCTTAAATTCAACTTTTAGTATGTTAGGTAGTTGTGAAGAAAGGAGGAAGGGAAAACTGTTCAGCAGGATTCCGGGTAAAGCAAATATAAAAGATAATAAAATTATGATACAACTAAATATATTTTTTAGTTCCGAAGGTATTGGCTGTTCTAAGGTAAGAGTGTCTGTTTTTATCTTTTGCAGACCTGATTTATACTTTTTGCATAATGTATCAAATTCTGCTAATACTTCTGGTTCCTCCTTTTCTAAGCGCATCAATATTTTTCCAAGCTTTTTTCTTGCCAGAAAGCGGTTCAGGGTATTATTTTCAAGGACTAAAGCTTTTTCCATTTCGGTATTGGCAGCTTCCACAGCAGTTTCGAAGCACGAGTAGTATTTTTCAGTTCCAAGATGTAGCGCTAAGTCTTCGAGATCCGTTTGTAATTTTTGTTTGATTGTATTTGTTGCGACTGCAGGATTTTCAATATAACTGTCAATATAATCTGTAACCTTGATGGGTTTCCCAATGTTTAATATTTGATGTTGACCGAATTTGATAAAATCTCCCAGGTCAATGCCAACAGGTACTATGTGTACAGATTTTCCGATTGGTAATTTTTGCTGTGCACTGAAGGCAATTCTGAAAATGCCCTTGACCAACGGTCTGATTTTTCTTTCTGTTCCCTGATCTCCTTCCGGCATGATACAAAGTGCTGCATTGTTTAGCAAAACTTCATCAGCCTCATCAAATGAAGCTTTATTTTTGGTCAGATTCTCATATCCATCTCTGATTCTGAATGCAGGCATCAGTTTGGCAAACCGGATAAAGCTCACAACAGGTTTAGGTAGTTTAAATAAATCGGCACGGCTCAGGTAGACTTTTACTTGTCTGAATGGAGGCAGTGATAGTATTGCTAAAGCATCCATCAATGCGTTCAGGTGATTGGGTGCAAAAATAACCGGTTCGTCTTCCGGGATGTTTTCCAACCCCTGAATGATAATTTCATCATAGTATTGTTTGAATGACCAAACCACGTAAGATTTTCCCATAAGATAAGGTAGGGTATTCTCAAATATTTTTGACATATTTATTTTTGAGTGAATGGTGAAAATTATGATTCTTTGACAGGTTTGCGGCTCCAATAGGCTGAAATGCCCAACCCGGAAATTATGTGCCAGATACCCCACCAGGCCGTGATAAATAACATACCGCCCAATTGGAGTTCTGGTGGAAATATCTTGGGATTGA
>JAQWCZ010000288.1 GCA_028705705.1 Paludibacter sp. | reverse complement strand
TGAATCATGTTTCATTACATCAAACGATTATCGGTCTGGAAGCTGAAAAGCAAATGGAAATGACAGGAGAGTATCCGGATGTGGTAATTGGCTGTTTTGGCGGTGGCTCGAACTTCTCGGGTATTTCATTCCCCTTCCTGCGTCATAACTTCAGTGGTGAAAAGAATACCCGGTTCTTGTCGGCCGAGCCATCTTCTTGTCCCAAACTGACCCGCGGGATATTTCAGTACGACTTTGGCGATGAAGCTGGTTATACACCACTGATTCCGATGTACACGCTGGGACATGATTTTGCACCTGCACACATCCATGCTGGTGGTTTACGTTATCATGGAGCCGGAACGCTGGTGAGTCAGTTGTATAAAGACAAATTTATCGAAGCCTGCGATATCAAACAATTGGAATCATTCGAAGCCGGAGTCTTGTTTGCCCAAACCGAAGGCATCATTCCGGCTCCGGAATCAGCACATGCCATTGCGGCAGCCATCAAGGAAGCCAAGATTGCTAAAGAAGCAGGTACCCCGAAAGTTATTCTGTTCAACCTTTCCGGTCATGGGTTGGTAGATATGTCGGCTTACGATCAGTACTTAGCTGGCGATTTGGTAAACTATTCACTTTCAGATGAAGACATTGCTGCCAATGTGAGTAAACTGGAGCAGTTGGTATAGTAAACTGTCTAAAATTATTTTCAGAAAAGGGTGGGAATGTTAACTCTCACTCTTTTTTTGTCTTTATCAAACTTATGTGTATTGTCACACCAACAGCAATGGAAATCAGCAATATCCTGAGATAAATATTATCCAGAAAGAAAATTGTACTGAGCAGGATGGTACTCCATAAGAAACTCAGAGCCATGATTTTTATTTTCAGCGGAATACCTTTCCCTTCACGGTAGTTTTTGAGATAAGAGCCAAACCATTTATTATTCAGCAGCCAGTAGTAAAATCTTTTGGAACTTTTAGCAAAACAGGCAGCAGCGAGTAGCAGAAAAGGGGTAGTAGGGAGGAGAGGAAGAAACATGCCCAGAATGCCCAGACCAACTGAGATAAAACCAATTACAATCAGGAATGCTTTCAGTAACTTCATCTGTCGCTTTTTAATTTGCTGAAGATCATCAAATCGGTAAAAATATTGCCGGTAAGTAATTCCCCTTGTCGTTCGATGCCTTCAAATTGAAAACCCAGTCGTTTCGGAACGTTAATGCTGGATGTGTTCCCTATAGCGCATTTGATTTGCACCCTGTTCATACCCATTTCCTGAAAGGCAAAATCACAAAGCCGGGCGACTGATTTGGTTACTATACCTTGTTTTTGAAGTTTTTCGGAGAGCCAATAACCTATTTCAGTTTTTAAATTTCCCCGGTCGGTATCCTTAAATCCAATCAATCCGACAAATTCACCTTGTTTGCGGATGGTGAAAACATACTCAAATTTGTCTTCAGGAGCATCTATAACTGACTTTACGAACGATGCTGAATCACTGAGTTGTTTAGTAAATTCAACAAAAGGTAGCCATTTCCCGAGATAATCGCGTTGACTGTCGATGGTGTTGAAAATAGCAACAACATCTTCATTGGTTAGTTGAGCCAGTTCAATATCTGTATCAATTTCTAATCTCATGCTGAAGTTTGTGAATTCCTGTGTTACTTTCCGATACAAAATTTTCCGAAGATATTTCCTAATATCTCATCATTGGAAATTTGTCCGGTTATTTCACCTAAATAAAACATACATTCCCTGATGTCCTGTGACAAGAAATCGCCGGAAAGTCCGTTCTCCATATTTTCGATAACCCGTTGAATGGCCAGTAAAGCTTGCCGGAGGGCTTCATAATGCCGGATATTACTGACTACCACATCGCCCGGATTGATTTCAGGGATCTGGGAGGCACGAACCAGTGCTTCTTCCAATTGTTGAATGTTGATCTTGTTTTTAGCAGAAATGAAGATTCGCTCACATTCGAACTGACTAAACAACTGGGAAAGCACTTCTCTTTCTTCGGGTGTAATTTTATCTATCTTATTGAAAATCATGATGACTTTCTTGCCATCAGCTTTCTTTTCAATCTTTTCAGTTAACCATTCGATGTGCTCACTCAACTGCGTGCAATCCAATATCCACAACACGATGGAAGCTTGTTCAATTTTTCTGAAAGTGCGCTCGATTCCCATGCTTTCGATGGTATCAGTGGTATTTCTAATACCGGCAGTATCGATAAAACGGAAAGCAATACCGCGTACATTTACGATGTCTTCAATTGTATCTCGGGTAGTACCATGAATGTCGGAAACAATGGCTTTATCCTCATTGAGCAAGAGTTTGAGCAGGGTGGATTTACCTACATTGGTTTCGCCTACTAATGCCACCGGAATGCCATTTTTCAAGGCGTTTCCGACACGAAAAGAATCTGCTAATGTGCTGATATGATTTTCAATTTCAAGAGCCAGTTCTTTTAATTGAGTCCTATCGGCAAACTCCACGTCTTCTTCTGAAAAATCGAGTTCTAATTCAACTAGCGAAACAAAATCAAGGAGTTGTGTACGCAGATTGGTCAGTTTGTTCGAAAAACCACCCCGCATTTGGTTCATGGCCATGCGGTGCGAAGCTGCTGATCCGGAAGCGATCAGATCGGCTACTGCTTCGGCTTGTGCCAAATCCATTTTACTGTTCAGAAAAGCACGTTGAGTAAATTCTCCCGGCATGGCCAACCGACAGCCTTTTTCTATCAGTAAATGAAGTATCTGCTGTTGAATGAAAGCAGAACCATGGCAGGAAATTTCTACTACATCTTCGCCCGTGAAAGAGTGCGGTGCGCGAAATAAGCTGACCAACACATCGTCGATCGTCTCACCAGCGTCATCCACAACAGAGCCGAAAACGACCGTATTGGCAACCTGATCTACAAACCGAATCGCTTTGTTTTTAGGTTGAAATACCTGATCACAAAGCGATATGGCTTCGTTTCCTGAAACCCGGATTACGGCTATCCCTCCGATACCCGGTGCAGTTGATATGGCAGTAATGGTTGAGTGGTTCATAGTGAACGGGTTAAGATTGTTTGTAATAGTTTAAATCCTGTCAAGTACCGTCTGTACCAGCTTTTCAATATATGGTTTATAATCGGTATTTGCAGCTTCAACCCGGCGATTTGCAATAACGCAACAAACCGTCATGGCTTTATGACCACCCATAAGTTTGGCTAAGCCAGCAATGGCTGAGCCCTCCATTTCGTAATTGGTGATTTTATATTTTCCG
>JAQWCZ010000287.1 GCA_028705705.1 Paludibacter sp. | reverse complement strand
GAATTGGATCTATGATTCTTCAAAAAGGTGCAGGTAACTTATTTGTATATGCCGGTGAAACAAACATGAGTTTCTTTGGATTTGAAGGAAAACCAGCCGGATATTTTGTTATCTTCTGTATTTGTGCTGTAGCTTACCTGATCGGATGGACAATTATGAAAACACTTGTTCCAAAATACAAACCTATTGTTTTAGATTAAAAAATACATTTTTAATAAAGAACCCCGGGAAATAATACTTTTCGGGGTTTTTTATATTTTGATAATGGGATAATCATGCATCAGTTTCCTTTTTTTTTCATTCAGATTTTCAAGGAATAGTTTATGTTCTGATGAATTTGGATGAATTGATTGATGCTTTTCCTGAAGTCGTATATCTTCTACCCGCTCAACAATTTCTTTTGTCTCCTCATTCATACAAAATTCAATAAATTTCTTCCAGATAAAATCAATCGTAATTGATGCCGGATGTAGCATATCTTCAGCGTAAAAACGGTAATCACGCAATTCATCCATCAAAATTTCGTAAGCAGGAAAATAGCTTAAAAAATCAAACTGACTACACAATGAATCAATTGCCAAGTGCAAAATTCCCTTGCTGATGTTATTCTCATATGCACCATCTTTCCAGTGACGCACGGGACTCACGGTAAAGATTACAGTAATTTGCGGATTAACGACTTTGATTTTTATCAACAAATCAGCATAATCTTTTACAATTTCCTCAACACTTAACCTCCGTCTGATAAATTTTTCTGCAGGTAATTTATGACAATTTGCCACCAATCTTCCGTTTTCTTTTAATTCATATACCCATGCAGTGCCGAATGTTATCAGAATAAAATCAGCTTCTTTCAACATTTTTATTGAATAATCCAGTCTGTTATTAATATTTTGCAGACAAACTTCCTGATCCGTATCAGAAAACAACGTACTGTGCGAAAAACTACTCCACAACGAACCGTTCAGAAATAAATCTTCCTTTGTGTATTTTTTTTCAGCCAGTAAATCAAATATGCTGTTTTTAATCGAAGCCGGATTAAACAATATTCCAAATGGATTTGAATCAACCATAAAACAAGCACCTGCTAACTTTTTTCCAATGTGTTCTGAGAAACAGGAACCCAGGGTGATCAGTTTGCTGTTGTGATTGATTTTTTTTGCTAATGGTTGGATTTTGACAGGAGTGTTAAACATAATGAAGCTTTTTTCCGATTGGTGATACAAAAGTAAGGAAATAATGGAAATAAATAAATCTTCATCGTTCTGGCAAATAATTTACCAGAAAAACTGCATCTGTAGCCCTGGTTAGTGCTGTGTACAACCACCGGTAATAATTGCGGTCTATTTCAGCATCAGGCATAAGACCCATATCAATAAACACTTTTTTCCACTGACCGCCCTGGGCTTTATGACAAGTTACAGCATAAGCAAATTTCACCTGAAGCGCATTCAGGTATTCGTTTTCAAACATCTGTTTAAAACGCTCCCGTTTGTTTTTGATATCGGCATAATCCTCGGAAACAGCTTCAAATAGTTTACGACTCAATTCGGCGGCTTGTGCAGGTGATTCAGATTGCAGACTTTCGAGCCATACCCGGGCATCGATTTCCCAGTCGAAGTCTAGCGAGCGGAGGGTGAGGTCGACAAACCGGAAACCGTACATCTCCCTGAGTTTGCGGATTCTGACCACTTCCACAATATCGCCGTTGGCAATGAAATCAATTTCTTTGTAAGGCTTATTCCAGAAATAGTTGTTGCGGGTAATCATCAGCAGGTCACCGTTCGAGATTTCTTCTTCCCGCATCATCACCCGTCCGCGTATGCCATTGTTGTAAATATTAGCCCGCTTGTTGGAACGGGTAATCACGATGGTATCTTCCACTCCCACTCCGTCGTATGACCGCTGTACCTCATCCACTAAATCCATCCCGCTCAAAGCTTTGATGTCCTTGAAATGCGATAATTTCAATTTTGGAAGGAAAGAAGTCAGCTCGTCTTCCAATGCTTTTCTCAACAGGGTAGCATTATAGAGGATACCGCTTTCCAACGCCTGCCGTACGACCTGCGTAAGGGTAAACTCCGTAATTTTAAGTCCGTAACCCTCCAAGATGTTTCTATCGAACGCCGGACTGTTTTCCTGCATCACCGGAGGAAGCTGTGCCGTATCGCCGAGCAGCAACAGACTGCAATCTGCCCCATTGTACACAAAACGAATCAGATCGTCGAGCAGAAAACCCGAACCAAACTCCGTATCTCCACCCGAATTGGAAATCATGGAAGCTTCATCAACAATGAAAAGCGTGTTGAGATGCAGATTATCGGCTAATTGAAAAGCGTTTTCTGTCATTGATTTCTGGCGGTAAATTTTCTTGTGGATGGTGAAAGCCGGAAAGCCAGCATAACTGCTCAGTACCTTCGCGGCACGACCTGTCGGCGCCAATAGCACCGTTTTTTGTTGCAACTTATGCAACGAACGCACCAAGGCGCTCACTACTGAAGTTTTTCCCGTCCCAGCGTAACCTTTCAGTAGAAAAGCCTTTTCGACAGTCGGATCGGTCATAAAACCGCCCAGCAACCTGATCAGGTCATGCTGTTGTTCCGTTGGTTCAAACGGAAGTTCCTTTGTAATAATATCGTACAAATAATTACCTAACATCGTACAAAAGTATAAAAAATATCGTTTTGATAATTGGTAAACCAATTTATTTGGGTTATCTTTGCGTGTAATATGAACGTCTAACGTCTAACGACAAAAGACAATAGGCGAAAACGAACGATAAATGACTTTAGACATAAGACTATATACATAAAACAATAAACACTAGTCGTTTGACGCTAGACGTTAGTCGTTTGACATAAAAAAAATGATATGAAAACAAATTATGAAGTTCGTTATGCTTCCCATCCGGAAGATGCAAAACATTACGACACAGCTCGTTTACGTAAAGAACATTTAATCGAAAAATTATTTGCGGCTGATGAGGTGAATATGGTGTACACCCTGTACGATCGTTTGGTTGTGGGGGGCGCCATGCCGAAAAAAGAAGCGTTGAAACTCGAATCAATCGATCCCTTAAAATCAGAATATTTCCTGTCGAGAAGAGAACTGGGTATGTTCAACGTAGGAGGACCGGGAAAGGTTGTTGTTGAAGGCGAAGTTTTTGAACTGGGTTATAAAGAAGCGCTTTATATTGGCGCAAGCAACCGCAACGTGGTTTTCGAAAGCGTGGATGCAGCCAATCCTGCGAAGTTTT
>JAQWCZ010000286.1 GCA_028705705.1 Paludibacter sp. | reverse complement strand
TAATGCTTCATACAATAGCTGTTTTCTATCACGGTCGATAGGAATTTTAAAACGGTTGTCAACAAGGACAAAACCGTTTTCCAGATTCGATACATTATCCAGATGTTCCAGGTTAATTAAATAAGTCTTGTTAATCAGAAAAAATGTATTGAATTTTTGTTCCAACTCTTTTAAAGTAAGTCTGATTTCCATTGTGTGACCATCTTCATGTGTTAATACACAGGAATGATCAGTTGCTGTACAAAACAATATATCTTCGGGATTTAATAAATACCAGAACTCACCTGCTATTATTTTTATTTTGTTATGTATTTTTATTTCTTTCATTTCACCTGTGCTATAATACTATTGAATAGTAATCATTTTTGTATCTCTTTTATCGTTGTGGCATATTGAAATCATGTATACCCCATTCAGTTGTTCTGAATTGATTATTATACTGTTTCTGGTGCCTGTACTTGTTTGGAATACCTGCTGACCCAGCATGTTGTATATTTCTATCGTTGAAGAAGCTTTCAGGTTTTTTATGTGGATTTGTTTATTAGCATGATATATAACAGGATCGGCATCAGTCTTAATTTCTTCTTCCTCTGTTGACAAAGGATTGAAAGTAAATACCTCTACATTATCGATGGCTGCGGGTGGTTGATAGGCGTCAGTTCCCACCTCGTTGTCCATAGACCATTTGAAAACTAATTTTCTGGTTTCACCAGCAAAATCTGCATTTATAATTTCAATCGTTTCATTAACCCAATTAATTGATCCATAGTAGTGATATCCATTTTCGGTGTTGGATTTAATTCTATATTCATCTATGTTAATATAATCATAAGGAATAACTGAATCTGGTATTAAATACACAATCATACTACTATTGTAGCTTCCATTACATTTCCAGTCAAATTTAATTTTATAGTCGTTGTCTGATGATGGGAATGTAATGTCTCTGTACAAACTGACAGTTGAAGGTGTAGTAACAATATATGAATAGGTGTTTGCAAAAGAAATGTAAGCTGATTGTGAGCCTGATTGTGATGTCCCAGTTCCGATAGTCCATTTGTTTATACAATTTTCCCAATATTCATAGGTCCAATTATATACCTGATTTAATGCTTTCCATCCATAAGGCCATGTTTCAAATCCATCTGTATAAGGCAATGTAGCAGGAATCTGTTCAGTTTCAAAAGTGTAGGGTCCCTGCCAAAAACCGACATCACCTCCGCCTCCATTACTACGGACATAGTAAGTGTATTCATTGACATGTCCCAATCCTGATAATTGATAATTGGTATTATAAATTCCACTAACCGTTGGGGTGGTTGCAAATGTAGGTTCCACAATCGAAGAAGATAAATCATAATAGATATCGAAAGTGATACCACTTGGGCCTTCGTAATCCCATGAGATGGTGGCACTATTAGTGCTAATGTTGCTCGTTGTGATTGCTAAAGGCTTTAAACAGGAAGAAACTTCTACATTATCAATTTGAATAAAATTTTCCAAGGATGGATTTGAAGATTCCCCATAAAAGCCAATCTTTACTACACCGGAATAATTATTTAGTGCAATGGTTTTTGTTGTTCTGTTAGGTTGGATGTCTCTTAAAACATAATCTGAACCGGCATTGTCCCATAAACGTAAAGTGTTTGCATCATACCAGTTTAAACCCCTATCGGTTGAGATTATGATGGCGAATGTATCCGGGTAATCAGTATCAGTATAACCTCCATAATAAGAATTGTATGACACATCAAATTGTAGATACATAGTTTTAGTAGTTCCCAAATTAATCGCAGGAGATAGTAACCATGACCTGGATTTCAAGTCTAAAATATTTCCCCATAATTTCAATGTTGGTGATCCAATATTTTTATTATACATACTCCAGCACAAAATATCGTCTTCAGTTTTTGATTCAAAACTTACAGTGTCAGTTAAATACCCTACTTTTCTGCTCCAACACATTGGAAAATTCGAGTCGCCGGTATTAAAATCTTCAATCCATGGAGGAGAGATATTAGCGCATAGTGTAGTTGCATTTGTTGTTATGCCTGTTGAATATCCACCATAACTTGCTTTCGACCAAGCTTTATAATAATAAGGTGTGTCGTCTGAAAGACCCTGGTGTCTGTAAAAGTCAGTCAGATAAGTCTGTAAAACGATTCCGCCTCCAGTAATTGTGTCTCCGTTGGCATAGTCATGACCGTTTACAGGTGTGCCAAATTCATTTATACTATTCCACGCGACCATAACAGCATCATTTGCTGCATTGTAATCCCATGATAAACGGATTTCACTTCCATCCAATGGGGTTGCAGTGAAATTGGTAGGGTTGTCTCCTCCAGGAGGAACTAAAAATTCGAATTGCACCTGGTTGACAATGCTCATCGTTTTACTTGTTGCATCTGCCGGTGGATTGGATGGACTTGGGTTGGTTCCCGAAGAATGGATAATAGTTCTGTTAGCGATTGCAGGAGTCCATACGTAAAAACTATAATTAAAAGAACCACTTGATGATTGATTCTCGTCAACTGCCAGTACTAGGTTTTGAGTGTTGTTGTACTCAAAAGGGGTAGTAAGTGTGATTTCATACCAGCCTTGCGGAGGTGAAGTAGATACGTTGCCCGAAAACACTTGTGTCAAGGCAGAAACCGGAATCCAGTCGGTATAGCCTGAGAAGGAAGACTGACCAACATGACCAAGATAAATAGCCCATTTATTTGAATTGGACAACGAAGCCGTCGAAGTCATGTTAAACCGAATTTTGGTAATTGTACCTGACCGGTTGATTTCACTTTGCAGGAAAATTTGTTGAGAATAGGTGTAGGCTCTGGTTGTTGTAACAGGAATCTCTCTTGATGAAGCTGTTCCTGAACCAATGGTGACGTTAACTTGTGCGTTAATTGTGCAGAAAATAATCAGTGCTAAGACTGAAATGAAAAGTTTACGTGTTTTCATAAGTTTTCAAATTTATTGTTTTCAATTTGAAACAATAATAGATGAATTAATCTGCATGAAAACATCAAATGAAAATTCGGTCGGATTGGCTGTCTTTTCGGTAGAGATGAATTGAATTAGTTTCGATTTAATCTGACAGTTAAGGGCAAAAAGCTTAAATTTGTAATTGCATAAACAAAATAAGTTTCACCCTTAAAACTGTCAGAAATGAATACAGAGACAAAGTTAATCAAAAACAAGTTAGGTCTGCTAAAATTAGCGGAAGAATTAGGAAATGTATCACAGGCATGCAAGTATTT
>JAQWCZ010000025.1 GCA_028705705.1 Paludibacter sp. | reverse complement strand
CCACATCCTGTTCGAGATCAGTTACCGACTGCTGAACGGAAATTTTTGTCACATTCAGGTTACTTTTAGCCATGTTATACTTTCCTTTTCTAACGCCCCAGTCAACCAACGGAATAGTCAGCCCGACACGCACTACATCCTGCTGCAATGGCAGGTAATACGCCTCCTGTAAATTATCCGCAACCTGATTAAAACCCACACTGGCAGAAATACTGGCATCAAAAGCCGAACTTCTTTTTGTTCGTTCCACCTCTCTTTCAGCTTCGAGTTCACTTTGTTTGTACTGCAAATAATCCGGATTATTCTGCTTCGTGAGTATGACAGCCTTTTCTGCTGACACGGTCAAGTCATAGGGTAAATCCGGGAGTTGCAGGCGAATTTCCGTATCTTTGGGCATATTCAGAAAAGACACGAAACTGAACATCGCTCTCTTCAAACTAATCTCCACAGTTTTTAATGTATTTCTGGCATTGAGCGCATCTAACCTCAAGGTCAGCAAATCAGCCTGCGAGATAGAGGCAATACGATGCCTTTCTATGCCAATCTTGTATAGAGAATCGGAAGAAACCACATTCTCTGCTGCCAAATCAAATTCCATCTGAGCAGTAGCAAGATTAAAGAAATACTGAATTACTGTTTCTGATATCTCCTCTCGTGCATATAGAAATTTCTGTCGAGCCTTTTCATATTTCAGTGGTTCAATTTTTCTTTCCCATTTAAAGCGGTTAAATCCGAATAAGGACTGAGAATAACCAATTCTGACAGGGACACTCGTATATTGAGCATAAGAATTATCACCTAAATTACGGAAATAACCCAATTCCGAATCGATATAAAAAGTTCCGCCTGTGAAATCCACATTTTGAACAAGAGATAGATTGCCGTAAGAATACAAGGATTGCTGACGCCGGTAAACATCAATATTATTTTCCGAATCATAACGACTCACAAAATCACGGTTATAGCGGATAGGGGTCAGCGACAAGCTCAACGACGGAAGGCGTCCTGCCTGATAGGTTTTATATTCCCAAAAACTTGCCTGATAGAGATTTCTTGCCCTGAAAGCCTGCAACGAGGTATCAGCAGCAATGTCAATACTTTGCTGCAGATTCAGCATTTTCTGTTGGGAGAAAACAGTCGCATGTAAAATAAGAGACAACGCGATTAAAATGATGCTCTGATATTTCATATAAAAGTGTTTTTATTATCTACATAATGATACCTCGCAACGATAAATTCTCCAATAGGCTAACGGCACGATAAACAAGCTGACCGGTGTCCCGATAAGCATACCACCCATCGTTGCTAGTGCAAGCGGCTTTTCAAGTTCCGAACCCAAATCCGAGCTGAACAACAAAGGCAACATACATACAATCGTCGTGAGACTTGTCATCAATATCGCGTTTAATCTCCTGTGGCCGGCCTCATGTATGGCATCCATCAGCGGCATACCACTTTTACGCAGTTGGTTCATAATATCCACTTTCAGGATGCTGTCGTTGATGATGATACCGCATGTCACCACGATACCGATGGCCGACATCAGATTCAGACTGTGACCGAGTAAAATCAACAATCCTAAAGCAGCTGCAATATCAATCGGAATTTCGAGTAACACGATCAGCGGCTGAACAAAACTTTCGAACTGAGCTGCCAGGATAAAATACATCAACAGGATTGAAATCAAGAGAATCACCATCAACTCTTTGATCATTTGCTGATTTGTAAAGAAAGTACCTGAGAACGATACATCATAATCGGGATGCTCACTGGAAACTGATTTCAATGTACTTACTACTTTCTCCGGATTCTTTGGTTTATAAAAATAGAACGGGATGTACTCCCCATTTTTACCAGCTACAATGGTTTTCACATCTTCCGAGACCGACATATTGACAAATGCACTCAATGGCAAGGTGTTCCGCCGACCGTTTATCTCACCGGAGGTGTTAATCATATTTTGCTCCATCAGCTCCCTAAATTCCTTGTCGTTTTCTCCCAGCACGACAGGTAAATACTGCTGATATGAACGCAACACAGTAAAACGGTTTTCCTTAACTCCGGTTTTAATGGCCTGATAAATATCATTATAAGAAGCTCCGTACAAAATAATTTTCTGCCTGTCAATATGCAAATTCAATTGTTGCTGAAATGGCAGTCCAACCGGACATTCACCGGTACGTTGAATGATGTGACTTTCAAGGGCGCTGATATTATCGGCTGTCATTTTGCTGTTATTTTTCGGATAATACGCTACTACAAGCTCTGCTTCTCCTGTATTAAAAATACGCTCGAATATTGTTGTCGGAGGCGAAAACGACACAAGCGCATCCGGATAATGATCCAACAAAAATTCTTCTATACTGCTTCTCACCACCCCAATACTATCGGCTCCGGGCAGTTTCAGGTATATTTCCGACTCCGATGACGACAATTCCTGTTTGTTGTTGAGCAAATACTGTTGCCGCCCTACCAACGCGGCATTTTGCAACGATTTACCATGAAGTACATCCAGCAATTCCAATACCCGCTGACCATTTTCATTGATATTGATATTTTCATTCCATTCCACATGCACTACCAGTTCAGTTTGGGTTATTTCCGGCATTTTTTCTTTTCGTATTACAGAAAAGAGGAAGTAACAAAATGGAAGAACAAGCATCATGACTAATAAAGTAACTGTCTTATGGGCAAAAAACCAGTTGACCGTCCGATGATACATGGCTTCATGTATGAGCAAGCCTATATCCTCTCTAGAATTAACTTTACTACTCTCACCGAACAATTTCTTCCTGAATTTCTGCCATAAAACCGGAGATTTCAATTGAAAAATCAGTTTATACAACACAGGCAACAGCATGATGCCGGTAACATACGAAACTAATAAACCGACCACTACAGAGAAAGCCTGATCAGAGAAAACAGCTCCGGCAATACCGCTCAGAAACACTAAAGGCAGAAATACCGAGATTGTTGTGAAAACCGAACTCAACATCGGGGTAATAACCTCGTTCGTACCCCTGATACAAGCTTCATCCAACGAGTATCCCAACTTTCGATACTGCCCGATGTTGTCGGTCACGATAATCGAATTGTCGATCATCATACCCAAGGCCAGAATCAGTCCGGTTAACGATACCACATTCAGTGAAACCTTAAACAGATAGAAAAACAATAAACTTACAATCAGCGAGACAAACATACTCAGCCCGATAATCAGCGGAGAACGAAAATCCTTCATGAAAAGTGCGGATACTATCAGGATAAACACAAAAGCCAGCAGCAAATTCTGCTGCAGGTTGGCAATGGTATAATCCAACAGTTCCGTTTGATTTTGAGAAACCTGAAAATCGACATCAGGATAAGACCTGCGAAAACGATTCACCTCACCCGAAATCGCTTTTTTCAGATTATCCATATTTTCATCTGCCTGTTTGATAACCAACATAATGATTGCCCGTTTGCCGTTGTAATAAGCCATGCCCTGTTCCTTTGCCGGACTCACATCCACCGAAGCAATATCTTTCAGTTGATAAATTTTATCCTGTTTCCGGATGTAGATTTGCTGCATATCCTCAACAGTTCGCATCACGGCCGAAAATTTCACTGAATACTCATAATGACCGTCATTTACAGTCATGCTTCCCGGCTCGATGTTATTAGCCGACAGAGCCGATTCAATATCCGAGAGTGATATTCCGGCAGTTTTCAGTCTGTTCATATCCGGTTGTATCAGCACCTGCTTATTCATCAAACCGGTAATATCAACCAAAGCCACCTGTGGCAACTGTTCTATGCGTCTTTTAAGCACTTTCTCGGAAAACTCACACAAATCGAGAAAATCATTTTCCCTGAAAGCATCATGCTTCAACGTAAGATTGAGTTGGAACACCGGGATGTCGGTCGCACTGGCTTTCACCACCCGCGGACGATCCACATCCCGGGGAATCCGTGTCATGGCAGCATCAATTTTCTCATTCACTTCGATATACGCCAACTCCACATCCGTACCATAATCGAAGTCGAGTCGGATTATCGCATCGCCGTTGCGTGTCCACGAACGAACATCACGCAGTTTTCCGACCTGCAGCAATTGTTGCCTGACAGGAGCAACTACTGTATTTTCGAGTTCACGCGACGAATAATCGTTGCCCGACACATGCACTGTAATTTCCGGAATGGCTATATCCGGCAGCAGCGACACCGGAATATTCAGATACGTGATGATACCCAGTATAAAAAATGCCGTGAATGCCATGAATACGGCAATGGGGCGTTGAATGAGAAATTTGATCATAAAACAACTCTTTTATTTCACAACCACTACCGGCGATTCGTGCGCCAGATTGATATTGCCGTCATATATAATGCTATCGCCGGATTGCAAGCCTTCGGTAATCACATAGCCCGATGAATTTTCTAATCCTGTACTGACATAATTCCAGAAAGCTTTGCCATTCTTGAGTGTAAAAACTACCTTTTTATTGGTTCGCAACACCACAGCCTCTTTCGGGACAACCAACTGATTTGAAATGGCACGCTGGATCAACACCTTTACATTCATGCCATTGAGCAATTTGTCTGATGAATTTAGTCTTGCCTTCACCCTCACCATCCCGTTCTTATCAATTGCAGGGTTGACCTCGGCAATGATACCACTTACCTTGTAGTCAGTGATGGCATAAGGTGAAATTTTTACCGGATTACCAACATTTACAATCCCAACCTCATTCTCAAGGATATTGAAAATAACTTCCGGATGGGTATTGTCGATGATGGTGCAAAAAGCTTCAGAGGCAGATGGTGTATTGTATTCTTTGGTAAATAGATTGGCGACTACCCCGCTAAAAGGAGCATAGAGCACTGCATTTCTCAGGTTATAATCGGCAACCTGAAAGTTGATCAGACTTTGATCGTAGTTACTTCTCACTTTCGCGATTTTCATAACCTCGGGAGGTATGCTGAGCGAGTCCTTTAACGAATAGCCCTGACCTATCAGTACATCCTGCAACTCCAATTTGGCCCGTTCAAGGTTATCCTGAGCCTGCAACATCGTGTTGCGCAACCGGAACTGATCCAGTTCGGCTATTTTCTGACCCTTTGCAACCCGATCGCCGTTTTTCACGTAAATTCGCGTTACTTTCTCGGTAGTCTGAAATTTCAACTCCGAAGTTTGACCCGACGAAACTGTTCCATTGGCTATCAGGTCATGATGAAAAAGTGACATAGTAAGAGGAATAACTTTGACAGGAGTCACCTGGTTTACCCCTTCCTGCGCGGTTTTTGACGCCTCGTTTTCAGATTTGTCTTTTACTTGGGAGCAACATACCAACAGGAGGAGAATTGCTAACATTACGATTTGTTTCATGGTATTTTCTTTTTTTGACAGGATTCACATGTTAATCCTGTTTTATAATAATAATTTGTCTTTCTTAACTACAAATAAAGTAAAAATAATGTTGAATCCCGTCAAAACTTCCAACTCAATTCTGACTCAATTCTGTTTAATAATCCTTCATCAACAATCTAATCTCATTTCTCATTTCATCAATCGCAGGAGAATGAACTTTCGGATTGCTTCTCATCAGTATTTCTGTCGTTTTCAGGGCCTTTTGCTGTTCTCCTGTTTGAACATATAATTTTGTCAACAAGTAATAAGGATACAGCTTGTGAGGCACCATAAAAGCTGCTTTAGAATAACTCTCCTCAGCCAGTTTATACGCTTTAAGATGTTGGAAATTCTGCCCCATGATATTGTAAAACATCGGGTCGCAACTCTTTTTCATTCCGATACGCAAGACATCGTTACTCCCGGCATACGCTCCCATCCTCGATAATATCCGTCCATATTCAAAAAGAAATGCCGGATTGTCTTGAAGGTAGGGATGCAAACTTTCGTATTGCTCTTTCACCTCTGGATATAATCCTAAACCATACAGAACTTTCGCTTGACTCCAGTCTTTGTAAGCCTTATAAACGGGAAGTCTGTTATACAAACATACAGCTACAATTAAAAATGTGAGAGGTGCTACCACAATCATTCTTACTCCTTTCATGCCGGATTTCTGTACATCCGTGACACACACCGCGACGAGCAAAACAAAAACGATCAGAAAGGGCAGCACGCTGAATGGATACGACATGAAAGCAAAAACTAATAACGCGACCAAAGATGCAACCGGGGCATACAACCGGTTACATATCCCTTTATACAAAGCATAACTCACCAACGAGAAAAATAACAACAATCCCGGAATACCCAGTTCCAACGCTATTTGCAGGTACTCATTGAATGCGTATTCCGGATTCCCGGCAATTAGTTTTTCCCGTTCACTTGCCTTTCCAGAAGAGAAATATGCTATTTGTTCGTCACCGTAAGCCCCTGCAAAATTACCCATCCCGACTCCCATCGGATGATTCACTATAGCATGTACTGAATTTTTCCAGATTAGCGCCCGTCCATCTGCCGAATCTTTTTTTAGCTGATAAATCCCATACACACAAAGTGTCATCAAGATAAACATGAGAGGAATTGCTATTAACAGTTTCTTCCGGTGTGTGCTGAAATACGCTTTTACAGGATACTTTCGCAACAAAAACGAACAAGCAACAAATCCGCAACCACCTGCAACAGCTAACCAGGCAGCCCGACTCATAGTAGCAGGCAGTGCAGGTAAAACGACCATGCAAGTCAGCAACGACAGTATCCAGCGAATGTAGAACAACAGATAACATTGGTTCCAATGCTTTGTCCAAACTTTATAGTCTGCAAAAACGTAATACAACGCAAGTGGTACAATTACAGCCAAATAACCGGCATAGGGACCCGGATTAAAGAAAGAACCTGTCATACGAAACAAGCTGTGTTGGGATGAGGTTAATCCGTACAACTGCCTTAATCCCCACATGCCTTCCACCAAAGCTGTTGTGATTACCAGCAACATCAATACATATTTATAAACCCGCCCAAAGGAAAGAGTTATTCTGAAATAAACATACAGCACAAACAACAAAGTCATGAGAATAAGGTGGGTATTGGCAGCTTCCGCTCCGGACAGGAACGGAAGCAGTCCAATCAAACAAATAAACAATAGTAGAAGGTCAGCAATTACAAGTTTGATTTTTGAATTGGAAACAAACAAACTATGCGTCACCATACCAATTGCACAAACACCAATCGACAGGTAAAACCAAAAATGCTTGGCAGTAAGCACTCCGTTTGCCAATTTATCGCTAAAGGCAAAAACGGTGGAAAGTACCACTATGAATGGTATGAATAAAATCAATTTTAGGATGATTTTTTCATTCATAGAATCAATATTGAGGTATTATCGAATCACTGTCAACGATTTTAGTATTACCACCATATCTGTTCATTATTTTTATATGTAAAAATCCGTTCTGCAACACCCTCAGTATGATTATGAAGAATGTATAGTGCTTCTTTAGGACAATTATGATATTCTAAATAATTATTGTCAGCAACTTTGCAACCCAAGGATATCCATTTCCCATCATCCCAATAAACCAATTCATATTCATTTCCAGGATTAATAGAGTTCCCATCGGATCGTGGTATATAAATTAGCTTTTCCATAGCAACAGGTCGTTTAAAATCCATACCAACCCATGCACCAGAAGGTAATTTAGAATCGAATATGGTTAAGGGATTTTGATCAAATACATTTTCTTTTTTGGAATCATTCCAACAAGTCCATTCAGTTCCAATAATATCTCCATAAACAGGCTCTAAGCTTTCTTTTGTATAGAAATATAATTCAGCAACATTGCAATGGCTACTGTCAGGAGAAAGGTAACGCCAATAGCGATACTTACCAGCATCTTCCTTAAAAAATATTTTTCCAGTATTAAATCCAGGTTCATTAATTGTATGAAGTGTAACCGCGTTTCGAAAATCACGATGACTCGATGCCTGAATTTTACCACCCACCATCCTTTTTAATAACCAAAACACATGTTCAGGAACAAAATACTTTCTAAAGAGAATCATTGTTTGTAAGTCTTTTGGATTGAAAATTATATCAGTTCTTTCACCTATGCTATTCAATATAAAGGGTGGTGCAATTGGAGTTATTTTCTTATCTGAATTAAATACAACGGGCAAATAGACAATATTTGCCCCCATCATTTCAAACTTCACTTTTCTCCCTTTAATTTTACCCCAATGAACAGGCACCCAGTTTTGATTATCAAAAACAGCCAAAAAAGCATACTTGTTTTTAATTTTATTTTTAATAGCAATTTGTACATCATAAGTTTTCATGTATTCGTTTGTAACATCTTTTACGCACATGTTATTGAATTTTGGCGGCAAATAATTTTCCAGTTTATTGATATTTTCTAGTTCTCTATTAATAGCATAGGTCTTTCTAAACACCTTAGCCATTCTATGATCAACTTTATGTGGTAAGCCAGGATTCTGATCGCAACCCATAAAAACCGTATTTTTTCCAAAATTATCTAATAGAACATTCCAAGAATGTCCAAGACTTCTAAATGGCCATTGTGGCGTAAAATCCATAGTAACTGGAATCCCTTTCGCTCTCATTACCGCGGTGGCAATAAATGCATAATCGTCACATATCCCTTGTAAAATATTCATTGAAGTACTGACTCTCCTCAAAGGAATAATTTGATGTTTATGGTTTATTGTTGGTTTCAGATTCTCCCTCAGAAGCGTATTGACACGTTCGCATGACTTAAATGCCAGATTTTTATAGAGACTGCAATAATGTAATGTGTCAATATCTCCTTTACATATCTTATTACCATATTCTTTCCAATCATCAAGAGTCTGTCCATCAAGTACTTTATATGGCAATATATATTCACAAAAATCTTCGAAACTCACATGTTTCGCCCATTCACCTTCTTGCCATAGAAAGAAAGAAATGTCAATATTATTTATCAAATAGTTTGCTGTAATTACATGTAAGTCCGACACTTTCGTGAAAGTATAATCATTATTATATATTGATGAAACAGAGTCATATAAATGAATTCTTTCTAGATTGCTTAATGACACTGTAACGTTATACAAAGAATCAATCTTATCATAATAAGATGTTAATCCATTCTCCTCTACGTATGAATAATGTGCAATCATATTTTCAATAAGAAACTTTGCAGATTTTAGCTTCAAAGGATCGTCTTTGTAATGTTGAAGAACTCGCTCTAATTCTGCCCTGTTGTCTCCGGCTATACTTAATGCTTCTTCCAAATAATTTCGACTATTGCATGAAAAGAGACTATAAGATGTTAGAATCAAAATTAAAACCTTACTTTTTCGAATTACAAATTCCATAATTAGTTTAATTCATTCGTTTATAACTTACATAATAAATACGATAAATTTCTTATTTTATCGTTTTCAACATCCGATTCCAACGTATTTCTCCTGTGATAATATCTTTGGAACGCAGGATACATATTGCTTTCCCAACGATATGATCTTCAGGCAACAAACCCCAGTATCGTGAATCTTGCGAATTTAGCACCTGGTCACCTGCCATGAAGTAATAATTTTGTTTAAACCTATAATATTTCAATATTTTATCACCAAGAAAGACTATGTCGTTTGATACTTTTAGTTTTTTTCCAGTTTCATATTCGACTATTTCTTTGTATAAAAGTATGTTCGTGACATTAATCGTAAGGCATTCGTTAGCACGGGGTATATAAATGGGACCGAAGTTCTTAATTGTCCATGAATAATGTTTATTGAAAGGAAATGTGTTTAAAATGCAAAATTCTAATAAAGAGTCTGATGTATTTGACAACTGAAATTGATTTCTCCAATTACCTACAATTTCACAAGAATTCCTAATTCTGTAGAAACCATCAACAATACTCAATGTATCACCCGGCATACCCACAACCCGTTTTACATAATATAAATTAAAATCCATTTTTATTTCATGCCAGTCACCCCCTGACTTTGGAAAATTAAAAACCACAACCTCGCCTCGCTGCAATGGACGAATTCCTTTACATCGTTTCATTTTCAGATTATTGTTTATAAAAAAATTCCAATCTGTAAAAACACGTGGACCAGGAATCAATTTATTTACCACAATTAAATCTCCTGAATGTAATGCCGGTTCCATAGAATAAGAAGGAATTTTAAATGTTGCAATAAAGAACACCCTGACAAGAACAACTAACAGAATTGACAACAATGTAATTACAAGAAAGATACATGTATTCTTGAGAAATATCTTTAATTTGCTTTTCATTATTTCTACATGTGAAACGCGATCATCGTTTAGTTGGTTATTGGCTTAATAATAATTTGTTTATACAACTCCCACACCTGCGTATTTAATACTGGATTCCCAATTGAAATTACCTTATTCCACTGATCTAAGAGAAAACATTGATATGCGGACTTTTGTGGTAACCGATTCATATTGTTCAATTCATCATACATATCAACAAACACGGGATAATTAAACCGATTCTGTATCAATAAAAGCTGCAATTCTTTCCTATTTTTAGGATAAAAACAAAAAATAAATGACAGTTTCCCATTTAATGTTGTATCTGACTCCTGAATTAAGGATTGCCACTCAAGTAGTTTCAATTTACAACTTGTACAACCTATTGAATCAGAGTAGAGCAGTATCTTATACGGTGTCTTTGAAAAGCATGCAGAGACAGTATCACGACCAAATTCGAGGAATACCATGTTATTTGGGAATTGAATGGTTTTACCTATCCATTCGGTTACAACCTTTTCTGTTTCTTCATGCTTGTTAGTTATGTTGTTACAGGAGAAAAATAATACAAATAAAATTATGAAGGAACCAATGAGAAAACTATTTGCTGACATAATGAATTAGATTACTTTGTTTTACTCGCCGAATAGCTAAAAAAACAAATTGTTTTCTGCAAAAGCAGAGATTATTATTAATGCTTCAATTGACTAATCCTTGTAAATTCAAAAATCCAAATTGAATTATATCATTAAAAATAAAAATCAATTTATTATTGTTAGAATCATAGCAGAAATCATTAATTCGATATCCAATATCCAATGTTTTTATATAATCTCCATTGAGTTTAAATACGATGAGTTTATCCGGCAACTCTTCGTTACTGAAGTTTCTTCCTCCTGAATAAGATGCAATAATTTTATCCTTACATACAATAACTTTCCCAAAATGAACAGTTTTATTTGAATGTGTATTATCCCAATTGGGACCATATATATTCAAACATGATGCACCATTTAATTTACAAATAGTCATTAAATCATGATATAAGTAACATTCAATATAAACAGATTCTTCAGGAGAAACAGTAAAGGTAATCCTTCTTTTTTTTACTTCAGGATGTCTGTAGTCCAACGTTTTTATTGCACCTGAAAGCATATTCCATTTCCCAAGAGACTCATTGAATCCTGAATTCCCAGTTGGTTCAATAACCCGAGCTATACAAAGGCTATCATTTATATAAAAATATTCAGCGGGGAATTGCTTGTTCTTTAATGCTACTTTTTCTTTAAAGCAATAGCCAACATTTTCTATTAAACTATCAATGTTATAACTAAATATCTTTTGTTTCCCATGATCTGAAACATAAAAGTTTCGACTTATATCATCATACACGATATGACCTAACCCGGTAATCTCCTCTGGACCGAGACCTTTATAAGCAGTACTAACTAAATGTTTATAATCATTTAGACCGAATATATGAATCTGTTCCATAAGTGATTTATAATCAGCTATTATCAAATAATTATCCGCTACATACAACCTTGCAACCGATCCAATCAAAACATCACCGGTATCAAATGGTATTACTTTATTTTTGATATGAATAGTATTATCTCTGGCAGTTTGGTACTTTTCTTTAATATTATCTGAGCATGCTACACTAATAAGTAATGTGCAAAAGAGAATAATAATTCTAATCGTTTTCATTGTTTTAAATTTTAAATTATTTACACCTATTAAAAATTTACAAATCATATGTAAGCTTGCCGGTATATGACAAGCTTACTGACATTTGATACTACCAATTATATTCTTTATAACATGGATACCATATATAGCAATAACAACCACCACCACCATCTACACAACCATTTTCACAACCCGAGCCCTCACCATCAGCTAATGCTTCAATATTTGCCAGCGCTAACAACGAAACCTCTCCGGATTTCTTTGTGCCCAAATTCACATTTAACGCTACTACTCCGGCTATCGCCAAAACAGCTATACCTAAAATTATTTTCTTCATAAAAATTTGTTTTTAAAATTAATCTCGTGATAAAAATTGTTTTTTGCTGTATTTATCCTTTCAACAGCCATTGTTACATGAACAATTCAGTAATATTTCGTATTTTTGTCGGGCAATCCTCCTTTCTTTTAAGGGGAGGACAAGGCGGGGAATAGTTGTCTTACTTTGCAAGGGGTTGACATGATCTCCGCCTGTTTTTTTGCTCTCCAAAGTAAATGAATCATTTCCTACAACTGAAACTCCACCACCGGCTGATCGCTATTCACATCAAGCGCTATTATTTTACCAGCTTCTTCATCGACCGAAAAGCCCGTGATGTATTTGTCAAGCACATACTGCCGAACCGGATTTCCTTTCAAATCGAATACCTGAATCAGATTACCACCTTCACGAGTGTTCGGATTATTTCGGATATCTTTAAATGTTCTGCCCCAAAAAACGGTATAAATATTTTTTCTTCCTACATGTACATCGCTGTATCCCATGATGCCATTGGGAACTGCATAACCACCTTTATCGATAAAAACCGGTTCGCTTGCTTTTCCGTAAACTATATTGATAATGCTATCTGCTTTCAGATCATAGATTTCAAGTACTTCTCCCAACTGGGTAACCATGGCTAAAATACCGTTATCCGGATTATAGTCGAGAAACGAACGCCATGCCTGTGCCAGGGATACCCCCGAAGCCACTTTGCTTTTCTTACTAACCGGGATTGAAAAACAGTTCTTCACAATTTCTCCTTCCCCATTAATCAACGTATATCTGTAATTACCAGTGTAATCCGGAACAACAAACAACGAATCATTCACTAAATCAAAATCCAGGGTACGGATGAGCTTAGCCGGAAGCTTTATTTGTCCTATAGAATCCTGATTCGTTTTGTCCAATATTACAATGCGACTTCTATTGGCATCAAGCAAACAGATATTCCCGTGAGAATCAAAGCGGATATTTTCGGTGTCTAAAAATTCTGAAGGACCGCTTCCCCTTGGTGCAAACGAGCCTTTTGCCTGCATCTCCGGATAACTGAAACGATGGCAATAAAATTCCGTTCCATGTAAATCCATGACAAACAATATCGAATCCTGTTGACGGATGCGAAAGGGGTAACGGGTGAAGACTTTGCCGGATAATTGAACTTTGACTGAAATATTACACTGCTTTCCTGAAAAATCATCTTTAATTGAAACCGAATCTGAACAAGCAGACAGAGTTACCAATAAAGAAATAATGATTATTTTATCAATTTGCATCTTTTTATATAACAATTCTAACTTTAATGTTTTCACCTGGACAATCAATACTCCCTACTTCATAACACGTTACATTCGGAGAT
>JAQWCZ010000285.1 GCA_028705705.1 Paludibacter sp. | reverse complement strand
ACATCAATGAATTGGTTCGATACGATGTTAAATTTAAAGTGGATAATCCATCTATACATACCGAAGATTTAAAAGGAATTAAAGTAGAAGTTAACGTACATATAAAAGAATTTGAATTTAAATCGGTTTATGGTAAATTCAATGTTGACTTTGAAGATCAAATGAATATTCAAAATATCTCGTTAGATGATTTACCGGAATTTATGAAAGGTAACGATGTGGTCCTTGACATATTAAATCCGGTACTTAAACTGAATACAGAAAGCAACACTGGAATACCTGTTGATACTGAATTATCACTTACAAAGTTCAGAGGAGGAGTAGCACAAACTAATGATAAAATATCCCTGAATTTTAGTCTGCCAAAAGCAAATAGTCCTGCTGAAACAGTTAAAACAGCCTATTGGTATGCACCAAGTAATTCGGGTATGCCTGCCAGCTATGAATTTGTGCAAAAAAACATTCAGAACTTGTTTAATCCCATCCCTGACTCTGTGAAAATTGACATTAATCCAGTCATCAATACAAGTCAACAACATCTATTGGATTTAACTGCAAAGTATCGCCTAAAAGTTAAATACGATTTAAATGTTCCACTTAAATTTGGAAAAGATTTAAGTATTGTATTAAAAGACACGATTAATGATGTTAATCTTGATTTGGGTGAAATGAATTTGAATAGTGGAGCAATTGAAATTGATGCAAAAGTTATAAACTCTATTCCTTTGAATCTTGGTTTAGAATTGTTAATGTTAGATGAAAATTTTAATATTTTAGCTGCACCTGAAGCACAAACAATCCTGGCCGGAGCCCCGAATGGCGAAGGTGTTGAATCAAATATAAAAATCAGACTAGCAGATAGTTTGGGAGAATTAAAAAACTTGAATAAAATTGTATTGGTATTCAGAGCCACTTCGAATACAACTGTTGCAGGAACTCCAATCAAACCAGAGAATTTCATAAAAGCTGAATTGAAAGCCCGTGTACTTGGAGGTATCAAAGTCAAATTATAACCCACAAAAACAAAATGAATCACATTATGAAACATATAAATTTAAAAATGATTATTGGGTCAATAATTTTTGCTTTGACCATACAGACAATAAATGCACAATCAGTTGCAAAAATCGGATATTTCATGGATAATGCACCGTATAAACACGTGCTTAATCCGGCACTCGTTCCATCAGCAGGCTATGTAAGCATTCCGGGTATAGGTTCAATCAATCTCGACTTTCAATCTAATCTGGGAGTAAAGAATTTTTTATTCCCTGCTGTAAATGAGAACGACCCTTTATTAACATTTATGCATGACGATGTAACTCCGGAACAATTCCTTTCACAATTGAATCCGAATAACTACCTGTTAATGAATCAAAGGATAAGTTTACTATCAATGGGTTTGTTTAAAGGTACTACATTTTGGAACTTCGACGTAGCTATTCGGGCTAATGAAGGATTTAATATTCCACGTAGTTTCTTCGCTTTTATGAAAGAAGGCATGTCGAATGAACAGGGTAACAGATACGAGATCAATGACCTGAGTTTATCATTTGGCACTTTGGCTGAAGCATCTTTGGGTTCTTCATTCCTGGTTACTGATGATATTCGTGTTGGGGTAAAAGGTAAATTATTGTTTGGCGTTGCCAGGGCAAATATTGCTTTTGAAGAAGTTATAATCGACATGAGACCGGACAAATGGTCAGTTACTGCCAATGGTTTAGCAAATACATATATAAAGGGAGGAGAATTTGAAACGGATGAAGATGGAGTCGTAAGTGGTTTAAAAGATGCTTCAGCCGGTGTGACTGGTTTTGGAGTTGGACTTGACATGGGTGCAAGTTGGATAACACCAGTGGAAAATCTTACTGTATCAGCCGGAATTGTTGATTTAGGAGTAATTGGCTGGAATAAAACACACAACAGTGTGGCACGATCCAGCGGAACAACTGAATTCACAGGGATAGAAGGAATTGGATTAGAGGAAGACAACCAGGAGGAAGAGGAAGAACCTTTTGCAGAAGTTATCGACAACTTTAAAAAACTGGTTCAACTAAAACCAACCAATGAAAACAATAAATTAAGTGAAGGTTTAAGTCCTACAATTAACCTGGGTGCTGAATATAAAATCTTAGAAGATAAAATTACTGCCGGACTTCTATTCTCAAGCAGATTAATACCAAAAAACAGCATTTCAGAAATTACCGGTATAATAAACTTCAAACCTATTTCATTGGTCAATGTTTCAGCCAGTTATACTTTACTGAATAATGTTGCCCAATCTATTGGTTTAGGTCTTGGACTTAACCTTGGTATTGCTAATATTTTTCTGGCTTGTGACTATATTCCAATGATCTATACCTCGGGAGATGTTAGATTACCGCTTACCAAGGCAACAACTAATTTTCAGGCAGGTTTTGCCATCTTATTAGGTAAAATGGACGAAAACAAGAAGTAAAAATTCCTGAATTAGAAACAATTATCCCGTTTTATAAATTCATTAATCAGCTAATCAAGCTAAAAAATGGTGAATTCTTAAAACGGGATAATTGTTTCTAATTTGAAAAAACACATTATATCTATAGGATATTACTTGCCAATTCCGACAAATAACTTCTTTCTCCCTTGACCAGGTTAATATGTGCAAATATATCCTGCCCATGCATCCGGTCAATCATATATACCAGTCCATTTGAGAACATATCAAGGTAAGGTGAATCGATTTGCTGAATATCGCCGGTAAAAACAATTTTAGTCCCTTCTCCTGCACGGGTTATGATAGTTTTAATTTCATGCGGAGTAAGATTCTGAGCTTCATCCACAATAAAAAATGTCTCACTTAAACTGCGTCCCCGGATATAAGCCAACGCTTCTATTACCAATTGATTACTTTTCTGCATTTCTTCAATCAGCCGAATCTCTTTACCCTGATAAGAAAAATGATGTTTGATTACATTCAAATTATCAAATAAAGGTTGCATGTATGGCGCAATTTTATGCTGTTCATCCCCCGGAAGAAATCCCAGATCTTTATTGGCTAATGCAATAATCGGTCTGGCCAGTAAAATCTGTTTGTACGCATCATGTTTCTGAAGAGCTGCAGCTAACGACAGCAATGTTTTTCCAGTACCGGATTTACCTGTTAGTGCTACCAATTTCACCTCGTCATCTAACAATACATTCATCGCGAAAGTCTGTTCCGCGTTTCTCGGTTCAATACCAAAACATCTTTCTTTCACGATACGTTTTACTTTACCG